>NZ_WHJF01000047.1:0-51216 GCF_011682185.1 Massilia genomosp. 1 | reverse complement strand
CGACATCGGTCCGTGTGTCATTCTCGCGTCCAAATATCAAGAGTAAACGCCTTTCTCGGCGAGTTTACAAGCAATATTTACAATCTTTGCTCACCGCGACGTCCCAGCCTTCATGCAATCGCCCTAACGACCCGGGCCTTCCAGCTTGCAACAAATCGAGTTTCAGTGAATACTGTATGCAATTACAGTAGTTGCCCTCAAGCGAGTACAGCAGAGCGCGTGAACGCCCCAGCCCGAAAAATCATCCATTGCGATTGCGACTGCTTCTACGCGGCCGTCGAAATGCGCGACAATCCCGCCCTGCGCGAGGTGGCGCTGGCGGTCGGCGGCCGCCCCGACCAGCGCGGCGTGGTGGCGACCTGCAACTACGAAGCGCGGCGCTACGGCATCCACTCCGCCATGGCCACCGCCCAGGCCCTCAAGCTGTGCCCGGACCTGGTCGTGATTCCCCCGGCCATGGAAAAATACCGCATCGCCTCGCGCCAGATCCTGGCCATCTATGGCGACTACACCGACCTGATCGAGCCGCTGTCGCTCGACGAAGCCTATCTCGACGTCACCGACTCGCCCCACTGCAAAGGCAGCGCCACCCTGATCGCGCAGGAAATCCGCAAACGCATCTTCGCCACCGTCGGCATCACCGCCTCGGCCGGGGTGGCGCCCAACAAGTTCGTGGCCAAGATCGCCAGCGACTGGAACAAGCCCGACGGCCTGTGCCTGGTGCGTCCGGACGAGGTCGACGCTTTCGTGGCCGCCTTGCCGGTCAAAAAACTGCATGGGGTCGGCAAGGTCACCGCCGCCAAGCTCAACAATCTGGGCGCGCATACTTGCGCCGACCTGCGCAGCTGGACCATGCTCGAACTGCAACATTACTTCGGCAGCTTCGGCACCCGCCTGCATGACTTGTGCCGGGGCATCGACAAGCGCGCCGTGTGCAACGAGCGCGAGCGCAAGTCGGTCAGCGTCGAAGAAACCTACACGCCGGACGTGCCCGACTTGCCGGCCTGTATCGCCCTGCTGCCGGAGTTGTTTGACAACCTCAATGCCCGCATCGCCCGCGCCGGGGCCCTGAAAAGCGTGCAAAAGTTGTTCGTCAAACTCAAATTTTCCGATTTTCACCAGACCACCGTGGAATGTGTTGGCACCGCGCCACATGTGGGGCAATACGCCAAACTGCTGGAAACCGGCTACGCGCGCGGCATGCAGCCTGTACGCTTGCTGGGTGTCGGCGTGCGCCTGGGCGAGGCCGAAAACCTCGAACAGTTAAGCCTGTTCGCCGATGCGGACGTGTAAAATGTCGTTCCCTTCGCACAGATGATTTGTCGCGGACGACGCAAGTCCTGTCAAAAAAGCATTGTCGCCCCCGCGCAGGCGGGGGTCCATGGCACCTGTGCGCAGCGGTGCTATGGATTCCCGCCTGCGCGGGAACGACGGTTTGAAGTTCGACGGCGGCTCGACAGCGCTGACGTCAACGACATTCGCTCAATGAACAGGCCGTTACGCAGGAAGTGAAAGCGCTGTTGCGCGCCTTCCTGCTTCACCCCGCTGTAAATACTGACTCAAACAAGGTAAAGCATAATGTGGTTCAAGAATCTTCAGATTTACCGTCTTCCCGCACCGTGGGCATTCACTCCCGAGCAACTCGAAGCGGCGCTGGCGCCCATGAGTTTTGTTCCGGCCACCAGCAACGAATTGCTGCGCCAAGGCTGGGATTCGCCGCGCAACAACGGCATGCTGGTTCACACCGTCAACAAGCAGATGCTGATCCTGCTGGGCACCGAAAAGAAGCTGCTGCCATCGTCGGTGATCAACCAGGTGGCCAAGGCCAAGGCGGCCGAGCTGGAAGAAGCCCAGGGCTTTGCCCCAGGCAAGAAAGCCATGAAGGAACTCAAGGAGCGCGTGGCCGATGAATTGCTGCCGCGCGCCTTCAGCATCCGCAGCAACACCTTTACCTGGATCGATCCGGTCAATGGCTGGCTGGTGGTCGATGCCGCCAGCCCGGCCAAGGCCGACGAAGTCATCAAGCTGCTGCTGAAAGCGGTCGACCGCATGCCGCTCGAAAGCCTGCGCGTGCAGCGTTCGCCGGTCGCCGTCATGACGGCCTGGCTGGAAAGCGACGAAGCGCCGGTGGGGTTCACGATCGACCAGGATACCGAGCTGCGCGCCACCGGCGAGAGCAAGGCCGCCGTACGATACGTGAAACATGCGCTGGAAGTGGACGATATCCGCCGTCACATCGCGGCAGGCAAGCAATGCACGCGCCTGGCGATGACGTGGGACGACAAGATTTCGTTCGTGCTGACCGAGTCGCTGGCGATCAAGGGCATCAAGCCGCTCGACGTGATCAAGGAAAGCGACACCAGCACCCGTAACGATGAAGAGCGCTTCGACAACGACATGATGCTCATGACCGGCGAACTGGCCAAGATGATGAGCGAAGTGGTGGAAGCGCTGGGTGGGGAAGCGAAGGCGTAACGGTGTTTTGACGGGCTGCCTCGGCGGCCTGTTCTGGCTCCGATGCCGCCCGACCTATCCGCTTTTGCCGCGACATTCAAAACCGTCATTCCCGCCAAGGGGGCCGCCGAGGCCGGGAATGACGGTTTGTATGTAGCGCAAATATTTGCTTGAGTCGTAGCGGCCCCAGATAGCACGCTCGGACGCCGTTGTCCCAACCGAGGTTACAGCGGCTGAAACACCCCCGCCGCGCGATTCTTGGTCACGTTATCCCACGTGAAAATCTGCCCGTTCATCGCCACATACACACCCGGCGGCAGGATTTGCGCGGCGGCGCTTGCGCAGCCGAGGTTGAACAGCGCATCCGAATTCGCAATTTCGTACGGAATCATTGCACCAGTCAACACAATGCTTTTACCGAGCGCGGCGGCGCCGAGCACGGCCGCCGTTTCCGGCATCGTATCGGTGCCGTGTACGATCACAATCGCCTTCTCCGGCGCCGCCTGGCAACTGGCCAGCACGCGCGCGCGGTCGGCGTCCTGCATGTCGAGCGAGTCGAGCAGGGGAAGCTGCTCCAGTTCAACGGGAACCGTCATGCGCGTGCGCGCCAGCACCGCAGGCAGATGGCTTTCCGCAAAGCCGAGCTTACCGGTCAGTTCATCATAATGTTTATCGAAGGTGCCGCCGGTGGCGATGATGCGCAAGCTCATAGTGATCTGGAATTCGTAAAGAGAAGGTGCCGTATGATAACGTGTAGCGTTGGCCTTGTGCGCGCAAAGCAAAACGCGCAACTTGCCGGTGCGTTAGAATCGTTGTCTGCGCATGAGTCCACTCATTTTTTGTCCTTCAAGAAGCCATGAAAGCCCTTGCCCCAGGAACCGTTATTTTCCATCGCCATCGTGGCTATGGCGTCATTACGCACGTCAACCTGCTGACCGGCTGGATCTGCGCGCGCTTCGGCAGCGAAGCGCGCACGCTCGACCTGAATCTGTCGACCGACGACGTGCAGCATGCCGATGGCGAAGCGATCCTGTTCCGGCGCGCCCCGCCCGACCGCATGCCGCACGCGCGCCTGATGGCGATGGTGCGCGCATTGCACCAGGCCGGTTACGAAAAACTCTATCTCTACTCCTGGCCCAAGCCCTCGGGCCTGCACTGGCGCTGGCATTTGTTCACCGCCCAGCGCGACTGGATGCAACGCCCCTGGCGCGAGGGCTGGTACGGCTCGGGCGCCGATTACAACGTCAACCCGGTGATGGGCTGGGGCGATTCGCCTGGCGCCACCACCGATGAACTGGTCACCGCGCTGGCGCGCTTCGACCCGCAAGGCCTGGCGCAGGCGCTCGGACGCGACGAAGACCACACGGCGTGGTTCGAAGGGGCGTGCAAACTCCTGCTGCCAGGCTATATGTACAGCCTGAACGCGGAGCGCCCCGGCGCCGGCGGCTTGCAGGAAGCGCCACCCGTGCCGGTCATACCGGTGCGCGCCAGCCTGCCGGCCTACGACGGACCGGCACTCGGCTGGCCGCCCGGCTGGGCCGGCCTGTGGACGCGCGCGCATGTGATGCCGGCGCCGCCGATCGATATCACCGGCGAGCGCAAGCTGCGCGAGACGTCGTAGCGGGCGGCAGTTGGTGACACCGGCTCAGACCCCTCCCTGCGGCGAGACCGGTGACACCGGGGGCAGACCCCTCCCTTCGGCGAGACCGGTGACACCGGGGTCAGACCCCCAACGGAAAAACCGGGGTCTGACCCCTGCGGCGAGACCGGTGACACCGGGGTCAGACCCCCAACGGAAAAACCGGGGTCTGACCCCTTGCGGCGAGACCGGTGACACCGGGGTCAGACCCCTTGCAACGCTTCCGGGTTCAAAATATTGGATGGCGCGCCGTTGGCGAAGTTCAGCACATTGTCGAACGCGGCCTGGAAGTACAACTCGTAACTGTCCTTTTCCACGTAGCCGATGTGCGGTGTCGCCAGCACGGTCGGTATGCGCAGCAGCGGCGCGTCCGCCGCCAGCGGCTCGCTGGTGAACACGTCGATGGCCGCATTGCCCGGCCGCCCCAGCCGCAGCGCCGCTTCCAGCGCGTCGCTTGCCACCAGCTCGGCGCGGCTGGTGTTGACGAACAGCGCATCGGGCTTCATGCGCGCCAGGTCCGCAGCCGTGACGATGCCACGGGTGCCGTCGGCCAGCCGCAAATGCAGGCTCAACACGTCGGCGCGTTCGAACAACTCCTCGCGGGTGGACGCCGCCTCGAACCCATCGGCCACCGCCGCCGCGCGGCTGGCCTCGCCACCCCAGACCAGCACCCGCATGCCGAACGCCTTGCCGTAGCCGGCGATCATGCGCCCGATCTTGCCGTAGCTCCAGATCGCCAGGGTGCGTCCCTTGAGCGTACGCCCGACGCCGTTCAGCAGCGGGTTGACCGAAGCCGTCTGCCATAGTCCGTCCTTCAGATTATTCGCGTAGGGCACGATCTTGCGGCTGGCCGCCATGATCAGCGTCCAGGTCAGCTCGGCCGGCGCCACCGGCGAGCCGACCCCTTCGGCAATGGCCACGCCGCGCGCCGTTGCGGCGGCCACATCCACATGCCCGGCCAGCTTGCCGGTCTGCGAAATAAGCTTGAGGTTCGGCAGTTTTTCCAGCAATCCTGCCGGAAACGCCGTGCGCTCCCGGATCAGCACCAGCGCCTCGAACGGCGCCAGGCGGATGCCTAATTGCCCCGTACCACGGGCTGAACTGTTAAATATTTTGACATCGTGGCCGTCGAGCAGCTTGAAGCAGTCGAGTTGACGCACCGCGTCCTGATAATCATCGAGAATAGCTATTTTCATGGGAGATGGCAGAAGTTCAATAAATCTTCGTAGGTAAATAACACGATCCAGAATAATCGAAATAGCCTACTACATTGCTCAACTATTATTCCTACATTTTTGACGTTTGAGCATTTAAAACAGCTAATAGCGGGTGTACAATCGCCCCTCATTTCGGGATTTGGCCCCGGCTGCGGACCCTGATTTCCGCCCTGTCAAGTCCCCCGCACTACCGTTCCACCAGCCTCGCCGTCATCCGAGGTTGTCGACATGACCGCCGTATCGCCGAACCTTTCTTAGGGAATGGATTCTCGAGCGCAAGCTGAAACGCTGACGACGATCCTGCCGTGCCGGGACAAGAAAGAATTCTTATTGGCATTGGAGGTACTATGAATCAGCCCCTTATGGGTGGCGTTGCAACACTCAACGTCCCAGCTTACATCAAACATCAAAAGCTCATCAATTGGGTCAGCGAAATTGCTGCCCTGACCAAGCCGGCGCGCATCTATTGGTGCGACGGCTCGCAAGAGGAGTACGACCGCCTGTGCGCCGAGATGGTGGCCGCCGGCACGATGACAAAGCTGAACCCGGAAAAGCGCCCGAATTCCTATCTGGCGTGTTCGGATCCAACCGACGTGGCGCGCGTGGAAGACCGCACCTACATTTGCTCGGCTACCAAAGAGCAGGCCGGCCCGACCAACAACTGGATGGCCCCTGCGGAAATGCGCACCACCCTGAGCGGCCTGTTCGACGGCTGCATGGCCGGCCGCACCCTGTACGTGGTGCCGTTCTCGATGGGGCCGCTGGGTTCGCCGATCGCCCACATCGGCGTCGAACTGTCCGACTCGCCTTACGTGGCGGTCAACATGCGCATCATGACGCGCATGGGCAAGGCGGTCTATGAGGTGCTGGGCGCGGACGGCGAGTTCGTTCCGTGCGTACACACCGTCGGCGCACCGCTGGCGGCCGGCCAGAAAGACGTGGCATGGCCATGCAATGCGACCAAATACATCGTTCACTATCCTGAAACCCGCGAAATCTGGTCCTACGGTTCCGGCTACGGCGGCAACGCGCTGCTGGGCAAGAAGTGCTTCGCGTTGCGCATTGCCTCGAACATGGGCCACCAGGAAGCCCAGGCCGGCGGCACCGGCTGGCTGGCCGAACACATGCTGATCCTCGGCGTCGAATCGCCCGAAGGCAAAAAGCACTATGTCGCGGCGGCCTTCCCATCGGCCTGCGGCAAGACCAACTTCGCCATGCTGATTCCGCCAGCGAGCTTCGGCGGCTGGAAAGTGACCACCATCGGCGACGACATCGCCTGGATCAAGCCGGGCGCCGATGGCCGCCTGTACGCGATCAATCCGGAAGCCGGCTACTTCGGCGTGGCGCCGGGCACCAACACCCGCACCAACTCGAACTGCATGGCCTCGATGACCGAGAACACCATCTTCACCAACGTCGCGCTGACCGACGATGGCGACGTCTGGTGGGAAGGCCTGACCAAGGAAGCGCCGGCGCACCTGATCGACTGGCAGGGCAAGGACTGGACCCCGGCCTCGGGCGCCAAGGCCGCGCATCCGAATGCGCGCTTCACGGTGGCCGCGACCCAGAATCCGGTCATCGATGCGGCCTGGGACGATCCGGCGGGCGTGCCGATTTCGGCCTTCATCTTCGGTGGCCGCCGTTCGACCACGGTGCCGCTGGTGACCGAAGCGCGCAACTGGGTCGAAGGCGTGTACATGGCCGCGACCATGGGTTCCGAGACCACCGCCGCCGCCGCCGGCCAGATGGGCATCGTGCGGCGCGATCCGTTCGCGATGCTGCCGTTCATCGGCTACAACATGAGCGACTACTTCCAGCACTGGCTGGGCATGGGCAAGAAGATCGAAGCCATGAACCCGGCCGCGCTGCCGAAGATCTACTGCGTGAACTGGTTCCGTACCGATGCCGAAGGCAAGTTCGTCTGGCCTGGCTTCGGCGACAATATGCGCGTGCTCAAGTGGATGCTGGAACGCATCGAAGGCAAAGCGGGCGGCACCGAGAACGTGTTCGGCACCACGCCGGAGTTCACCGACCTGAACTGGGACGGCATCGACTTCACGCAGGAGCAGTTCGACACCATCACCTCGATCGACAAGGACGCCTTCAACGAAGAGCTCAAGCTGCACAACGAGCTGTTCGAGAAGCTGGCCTATCATCTGCCGCAAGAATTGGTGGAGACCAAAGCCACGCTCGAGAAGCGCCTGGCTGCATAACCGGCTGAGAACCCGGCATCGACCCCGGCTCAGACCGGATGAAAAAAGCGCGTCTTCGGACGCGCTTTTTTTCGTCCGCACGCCACCCCGGTGTCCGCCACCCCACCCCGGTGTCAGGTCTGACATTCGGACACGACCTCGGCTATTCGCCACCCCGGTGTCAGGTCTGACATTCGGACACGACCTCGGCTATTCGCCAAGCGATGCCATTTTTACAGCACAGCTCGTGTCCGAATGTCAGACCTGACACCAGTTGGGTTGACAACAAGCCGGTCCGCACGCTTGACTGCCGGCGCGCTACGGTTGCAGGCAATTTATCCTATAATTTTCCCATTATCAATCCCAGAGCCGATGCGCTCGACATCGCCGGCCCATCGCCCGGAGTCCGCCAGCATGGCAGCAGCGCCCCAGTACCTGAAACCGACTCCCGCCTGGGAAGAGCACGAAAAACCCACCATGCCGGGTTCGGCGTCGATGCCCTGGCATCCGCCTCATATCCGCTTTGCCTACGCTTGCGTGGCGCTGCTGGTCGGCATTACCGGCGGCCTGGGCAATGCACTGGTGTCGGCCAACCTGCCGGCCATCCAGGGCACCCTGGGCCTCACGCCAGCCGAAGCGGCCTGGCTGCCGGCCGCCTACATCATGGTCAACGTGACCTCGAACCTGATGGTGTTCAAGTTCCGCCAGCAGTTCGGCCTGCGCCTGTTCGCCGAGATCGGCCTGTCGCTGTACGCCTTCGTCACCCTGCTGCACCTGCTGGTGGGCGGCTTCGAGATGGCCATCCTGGTGCGCGCCGTCAGCGGCCTGGCCGCCGCCACCACCAGCACCCTCGCCATGCTCTACATGCTGCAGGCCGCGCCCAAAAAATATACCGGCAAGATGCTGGTGCTCGGGGTGGGCATCGCGCAGATCGCCACGCCGCTAGCCTGGCTGATGTCGCCGGCCTTGCTCGACATGGGCCAGTGGCACAACCTGTATCTGTTCGAAGCCGGCCTGGCCCTGTGTTCGCTGGCCGCGGTGGTGGTGCTCAAGCTGCCGCCGGGGATCCACATCAAGGTGATCGAGCCGCTCGATTTCATCACCTTTGCGCTGGTCGCGCCGGCCGTGGCCATGATCGTGGCGGTGCTGGCGCAGGGCTTCACGCGCTGGTGGTTCGATACGCCCTGGCTGGCCTACCTCCTGATCGCCGCCGTGCTGCTGTTGACGGTGGCGCTGTTCATCGAGCACCACCGCGTCAATCCGCTGATCCAGACGCGCTGGCTGATGATGGGGCCCACCATCCGCTTCATGATCGGGGCGTTCCTGATCCGCTTCTTGACGTCCGAGCAGACCTACGGCGCGGTCGGCCTGCTGCGCACCCTGGGCATGGGACCGGACCAGATGCAGCCGCTGTTCGCGGTGATTTTGGCCGGCACCATCTGCGGCATGGTGGCCAGTTCCATCACCTTCAGCCCCAAGACCGTGATTCCGCAAATACTGTTTTCGATCCTGCTGTTCGGCGTGGCCGCCTGGCTCGATTACGGCCGCACCAGCCTCGATCGTCCGCACGACTTTTTTGTCAGCCAGTTCCTGGTGGCGCTGGGCGCCGGCATGTTCATGGGGCCGATGATCATGATCGGCATCATGCAGGCGCTCAAATTCGGCGCCGACCATGTGGTGACCTTTGTCGTCATGCTGGCGATGACGCAAAGCCTGGGCGGCTTTACCGGCGCCGCCGCGCTCAGTACCTACCAGCTGCACCGCGAGCATGTGCATTCGACCGAGATCAACGCCCAGCTCAACCCGGCCGATCCGGTCGTCGCCCAGCGCCTGCGCCTGCAGCAGCAGGTCTACCAGGGCGTCAACACCGATCCCGCCCTGCGCGCCGCCCAGGGCGTGGGCCAGCTGGCCCAGATCAGCCGGCGCGAGGCCAACGTCCTCGCCTTCAACGATGTCTTCGCCCTGAGCGGCGTGATCGCCATCCTTTTCCTCGGCTGGTCGCTGTTTGTCGCCGTGCGCCTCGCGCGCCGCCAAAAGCGCGAAGCCGCAGCCTTACTCAACCAGGCACCTGCCAGATAAAAATATGAGCAATCCACTTCCTCCTTCGCGCAGCGAACCCGCTGTCGACGACACCCCAGACGAAGCCAATCCACCGGTGCCGGGCGACTCCAGCAACACCGCCGCCCCGATCCCGCCGGCCGCCGTGCCGGTGGCTCCCGCGGTACCCGACGCGCCACCCAAGTACATCAAGCCCAAGCTGTGGAGCGTGGTGCTGATGGCCGTCGTCGCGCTGGTCGGCATTGTGCTGATCATGTGGGCATGGCGCCTCGGCCCCTTCAACAGCACCCTGGTCCAGACCGACAACGGCTACGTGCGCGGCCAGATCACGGTGCTTGCGCCGCAGGTCAATGGCTACGTGGCCGAAGTCCTGGTCAAGGACTTCCAGTTCGTCAAGGCCGGCCAGCCGCTGCTGCGCATCGACGAGCGCATTTACAAGGCGCGCGTGGAACAGGCCGAGGCCCAGCGCGACGGCGCCATCGCCGCGCTCGATAACTTCACCCAGACCCAGGCCCAGAACCGCGCCCGTGGCGGCGCCGCCCGCGCCACCCTGGTGGCGGTGCAGGCCGAGCGCAATCGCGCCGCGGCCGAACTGGGACGGGTCGAGGAACTGGCGGCCAAGGGATCGGTGTCGCTCAATGAGCGCGACCGCGTGCGCATGACGACCCAGCTGGCCGGCGCCAATGTGTTGAAAGCCAAGGCCGATATCGCGATTGCCGAAGAAACCGTCAAGGCCACCACCGTCTCGCGCGGCGGTCTCGAAGCGCAGGTCAAGAACGCCGAAGCGCAACTGGCGCTGGCCAAAATCGATTTATCGAATACAGTGGTCAAGGCCCCGCGCGACGGCCAGGTGAGCGAAGCGTCGGTGCGCCTGGGCCAGTACGTCACGGCCGGCTCGCAGCTGCTGTTCCTGGTGCCCGACAGCATGTGGATCGTGGCGAACTTCAAGGAAAACCAGACCTGGAAAATGCGCATCGGGCAGCGCGCCACGTTCACCGTGGACGCCTTCAACGGCGCTGCATTGACGGGCCATATCGAACAGATCGCGCCGGCCACAGGCTCGGAATTTTCCGTGCTGCGCGCCGATAACGCCAGCGGCAACTTCACCAAGGTGGTCCAGCGCCTGCCGGTGCGCATCGCCATCGATCCGGGCCAGGAGCTGGCCAGGCGCCTGCGGCCCGGCATGTCGGTGATCGTCAAGGTCGATACCGTCGGCGCGGCGGAGCAGCAGCCGTGAGGCGCCGCGTCTTCCTTGTTGCAGGCATGGCCTGCGGCCTGACTGCCTGCGTGCCGGCCCTGCGTCCCGCGCCGCCGCTGTCGAAAGTGACCGTGCCCGAGGCCTGGCGCGACGGCCCGGCCGGGCCAGCCGCGGTCGATGCGCAATGGTGGCGCGCCTTTGGCGACCCGACCCTGAGCGCGCTGGTGGAAGCGGCGCTGGCGCACAACACCAACGTGCTGGCCGCCGTGGCCCGGGTCGACCAGGCGCGCGCGCTCGTCGCCGTGGCCGATGCGGCGGCGCTGCCGGCCGTGAACGCGGTGCTGGGCGCCGCATCGGCGCGCGCCCCGGCCGGTGCGGGGCTGGTCAATTCGCGCTCGCTGCAACCGGAACTGCAGGCGAGCTGGGAACTCGACCTGTTCGGACGCCTGCGCGACCAGTCGCGCGCGGCGTCGCTGCAATACCAGGCCAGCCAGGCCGAACGCGATGGCGTGGCGCTGTCGGTGGCGGCCGGCACGGCGCAGGCCTACGTGGGTTTGCTGGCGCTGGACGCCCAGCTGCAGATCACCAAAGGGACGGCGGCCTCGCGCGCGGAAGCGCTGCGGCTCGCATCCGACCAGGCGCGCGTGGGCTACACCTCGCAGCTGCAACTGACCCAGGCGCAGAACGAAAACGAAACGGTGCTGCAAGCGATTCCCGAACTGGAACTGGCCATCCGGCGCCAGGAAAACAGCCTGCGCGTGCTGGTGGGCGAGCTGCCCGGCGCGGTGCTGCGCGAACGCCGCTTCCAGGACTTGCCGGTGCTGCCGGCGCCTGCGTCGATTCCGTCAAGCTTGCTGGCGCGCCGGCCCGACGTGGCGCAAAGCCAGTTGCTGCTGGCCGCGAGCGATGCCAGCCTGGCGGTGCGACGCGCCGATTTTTTGCCGCATGTGACCATCAGCGCCAAGTTCGGCAGCCTGTTGACCAATGGGCGCGATTACGATCCGGTGACCTTGTGGAGCCTGGGCGGCAGCGTGCTGGCGCCGGTCTTGTCGAGCGGGCGCTTGAACGCGCAGGTGGACGCGGCCACCGCGCAGCGCGACCAGGCGGCGTTTGCCTATCGCGGCGTGGTGCTGACGGCTTTCAGCGAAGTCGAAAACGCCCTGGCCGGCGTGACGCGCCTGCAAACCCAGATGGCGCACGCGCAAAAGCGCCGCGACATCCTCACGCGCACGCTGGACTTTGCCAAGGACCGCTACCAGGCCGGCTACGCCTCGTATCTGGAAGTGCTCGATGCGCAGCGCAATCTGTACCAGGTCGAACTCAATGCGGTGACCCTGCGCCAGAACCAGGTGAACAATATGGTGGCGCTATACCGCGCGCTGGGCGGCGGCTGGAGCGCCGGAGCGCAGTAACCGTGGTGCGAGCGCAGCCTGGATGCGCCCGGCCTGCCGGCGGTGTTCGGCGACGAGCCGGCGCCGGCTTGATCACGCCCTGTTCAGGCGGCGTCGCCTGACAGCGGCGCGTCTTCGCGCTTGGCGCCCGGGAAGGCGTCGTACACGCGGCGGTGAAAGGCATACGAGCAGGTGTCGTCGCGCACATCGTACTCGCTTACCCACTTCAACAGGTAGGGCAGCATGTTGTCCTGTTCTTCCTTGGACGCGTACTTGTGCGGCTCCCACGGCCTCTGCGCGTTGTTGGCCAGGCAGGCGTCCCGGCCCGGATTGATGAACACCAGTTGCGTGCAGAACGGCAGCGCCTGTTCGATCAGGTCTCCGTAGCAGCCTTCCACCACCCAGTCGGGATGGCTGCGCACGAAGGCGAACAGGTCGGCCAGCACTGCGTAGGACGGCCGCGCCACCGCCACCTCGCCCGGCACCCAGAAAATGGTGTCGAGATCGAGGTGCATCAACTGGTACTGCGCGGCCAGCTGGCGCGCGCGCGACGACTTGCCCGATCCCGAATTGCCCATGATCAGAACCCGCATCGCAGTTCCTTTACGCCAGCAGCGGCACCAGGTATTTGCCGGTGACGCTCTCCGGATTGGCCGCCACGTCTTCCGGCGTGCCGGCGGCGACGATCCTGCCGCCGCCCGCGCCGCCTTCGGGACCGAGGTCGACGATCCAGTCGGCGGTCTTGACCACGTCGAGATTGTGCTCGATGATGACCAGCGTATTGCCCTGGTCGCGCAGGCGGTGGATCACCTTGAGCAGCAGGTCGATATCGTGGAAGTGCAGGCCGGTGGTCGGCTCGTCCAGGATGTACAGGGTGCGCCCGGTGTCGCGCTTGGACAGCTCCAGCGACAGCTTGACGCGCTGCGCTTCGCCGCCCGACAGGGTGGTCGCGCTCTGGCCGAGGCGGATGTAGCCCAGGCCCACGTCGAGCAGGGTTTGCAGCTTGCGCGCGATCAGCGGCACCGGCTTGAAGAATTCGTGCGCCTCTTCCACCGTCATGCCCAGCACTTCGGTGATGTTCTTGCCCTTGTACTGCACTTCCAGCGTTTCGCGGTTATAGCGCTTGCCGTGGCAGACATCGCACGGCACGTACACGTCCGGCAGGAAGTGCATCTCGACCTTGATCACGCCATCGCCCTGGCACGCTTCGCAGCGCCCGCCCTTGACGTTGAACGAGAAGCGCCCGGCGCTGTAGCCGCGCTCCTTGGCCGCCGGGACGCCCGAGAACAGGTCGCGGATCGGCGTGAACAAGCCGGTGTAGGTGGCCGGGTTCGAGCGCGGCGTGCGCCCGATCGGGGCCTGGTCGACCGAGATGACCTTGTCGAAGTGTTCCAGGCCGCTGATGGAGTCGTGCGGCGCCGGTTCCGTCTGCGAGCCATACAGGTGGCGCGACAGGGCCGGGTACAAGGTGTCGTTCACCAGCGACGACTTGCCCGAACCGGACACGCCGGTCACGCAGGTCATCAGGCCGACCGGCAGCTTGAGCGTGACCTTTTTCAGGTTGTTGCCGGTGGCGCCGGTGATCACCACCTGCTTGTTGGCGTCGGCCACGTGGCGCTTCTTGGGCACCGCGATCTTGAGCGAGCCATTCAGGTAGCGCGCGGTCAGCGATTTTTTGTTCTTGAGGATGTCCTTGAGCGTGCCTTCGGCGATGATCTCGCCGCCATGCACGCCGGCGCCCGGCCCCATGTCGACGATGTAGTCGGCGGTGCGGATCGCGTCTTCGTCATGCTCGACCACGAGCACGCTGTTGCCGATGTCGCGCAGGTGCTTGAGCGTTTCGATCAGGCGGTCGTTGTCGCGCTGGTGCAGGCCGATCGACGGTTCGTCGAGCACGTACATCACGCCGGTCAGGCCCGAACCGATCTGCGAGGCCAGGCGGATGCGCTGCGCTTCGCCGCCCGAGAGGGTATCGGCGCTGCGGTCGAGCGAGAGGTAATCGAGGCCCACGTTGTTGAGGAACTTGAGGCGCGAGACGATCTCCTTGACCACGCGGTCGGCGATCTCTTTCTTGGCGCCCTTGAGCGTGAGCTTCTCGAAGAACTCCAGGCATTCGCGCAGCGGTTTGCGCGCGACCTCGTAAATGGCGCGCTGCTGCTTGCCGGTGCCGACCTTGACGTGGCGCGCCTCCACGCGCAGGCGCGCGCCTTCGCACGACGGGCACTGCTTCTCGTTGATGAACTTCGCCAGCTCCTCCTTGACGGCCATCGAATCGGTTTCGCGATAGCGCCGCTGCAGGTTGGTGATCACGCCTTCGAACGTATGCTCGCGGATGACGGTGCGACCGCGCTCGTTCACGTAGGTGAACGGAATCGAGGTCTTGCCGGAGCCGTACAACACCGCCTGCTGCGACGCCAGGTCGAGCTGCTCGAACGGCATGTCGATATCGAACTCGTAGTGCGCCGCCAGGTTCGACAGCATCTGGAAGTAGAACTGGTTGCGCCGGTCCCAGCCCTTCACCGCGCCCGAGGCGAGCGACAGGTTGGGGAAGGCGACGATGCGGCGCGGGTCGAAAAATTCGATGTGACCGAGGCCGTCGCATTCGGGGCAGGCGCCCATCGGATTATTGAACGAGAACAGGCGCGGCTCGAGCTCCTGCAGCGAGTAGCCGCAGGTGTTGCAGGCAAACTTGTTGGAGTAGACGTGTTCCTGGGCTGTTTCCATTTCGAGCACCACGGCGCGCCCGTCGGCCAGGCGCAGCGCGGTCTCGAAGCTCTCGGCCACGCGCTGCTTGATCTCGGCGTTCACCTTGACCCGGTCGATGACCACGTCGATGGTGTGCTTCTCGGTTTTTTTCAGTTTGGGCAGGTCGTCGATCTCGTAGATCTTGGCGTCGTGGGTGCCGCTCTGGATGCGAAAGCGCACGAAGCCCTGCGCCTGCATCGACTCGAACAGGTCGCTGTGCTCGCCCTTGCGGTTGGCCACCACGGGCGCCAGGATCATCAGCTTGGTATCTTCGGGCATGGCCAGCACCGCGTCGACCATCTGCGAGACCGTCTGCGCGGCCAGCGCGTGGTCCGGGTGGTTGATGCAGTAAGGCGTGCCGACGCGCGCGTACAACAGGCGCAGGTAATCGTGGATCTCGGTGACCGTGCCGACGGTGGAGCGTGGATTGTGCGAGGTGGCCTTCTGCTCGATCGAGATGGCCGGCGACAGGCCTTCGATCAGATCGACATCGGGCTTTTCCATCAACTGCAGGAACTGGCGCGCGTAGGCCGACAGCGATTCGACATAGCGGCGCTGCCCCTCGGCGTACAAGGTGTCGAACGCCAGCGACGACTTGCCCGAGCCGGACAAGCCGGTGATCACAATGAGCTTGTTGCGTGGCAGGTCGAGATTGATGTTCTTCAGGTTGTGCGTACGTGCGCCGCGAATGCGGATCTGTTCCATGTGTTGTGTGCCTTAAACGGGTCAGCTCATACTATAGCTGTGTTTCGAAAGCGACGTCTGCGGGGACGATTGCCGCGTCCACAGGTGCGCCAGGGGCGTATTGAGTTTGCTCAGGGATTTTGCAGCGTTTTACTGTGTTCTACTGTACATAATACCAGTATTCATGCCGCCGGCAAACGGATGACGAGTCGGCAAGGCTTGAACTCCGCGCCGGTTTTGTTGTCTGACTTGACAAGTTGTGGTGTCAGGCGGCTGGACGGGGAGGGTGCGCGTGCGGGTTAGAATAGACATTTGGCATCCCGGCTGACATATAATCCTCGTCTGGCAAAAAATCATCGCGCCGCGGGACGCACGCCGCAGCAGTTCAACAGGAGTAATACATGGCATCAGTCAATAAAGTCATCATCGTCGGCAACTTGGGGCGCGATCCGGAAATCCGCTACATGCCCAGCGGTGACGCCATCGCCAACATCGCCGTCGCGACCTCGTACAAGTCGAAGGACCGCAACACCGGCGAGCAAAAAGAGCTGACCGAGTGGCACCGCATTTCGTTCTTCGGCCGCCTGGCCGAAATCGTCGGCCAGTACCTGAAAAAAGGCTCCTCGGTCTACGTCGAAGGTCGCCTGCAGACCCGTAAATACACCGACAAGGACGGCGTCGAGAAGTACGCGACCGAAATCGTCGCCGAACAGATGCAGATGCTGGGCGGACGCCAGGGCATGGGCGGCGACGCCGGCGGCGGCATGGACGATGGCGGCGGCTACGATGCGCAGCCGCAGCAGAGCCGTCCGGCGCCACAGCGCCCGGCCCCGCCTGCGCCGGCGGCCCGTCCGGCGCCGAAGCCGGCGCCGAATTTCTCGGACATGGATGACGACATTCCATTTTGAGACCGGTGACGCTCTTTTGATGAAAAAGCCCCTGTAACGAATGGACGTTACAGGGGCTTTTTTTCATGTGCGGGTTGTTCCTGCCAGCGCTGCAGCCTGGGCATGGGCATGGGCATTGCGCGCCTCTGCATTTGGCGCCGCCCGACTGCATTTCGCGCCGGTATCCGGTGATTCGTCGCATAACTTTCCTCCGCGCTCCTGTCGCTGGCAAAGTGGCACCAACTTAAGCAACTTTGCGGAGCCTACCATGCTGATTCAGATCCTGACCCACACCCCATGCTACGTTTGGGCCATTCTGGCCATGCTGGTGTATCGCGGCGTCATCGCCATGCGCGACCGCGAGATGGCGATCCGCAAGCTGTTCATCATTCCCGTCATCATGCTGGCATTGTCGTTGCAGGACATCGTGGCAAAGTTCGGTGCCACTTTCCTCCCGCTGTGCGCCTGGGCTGGCGCCACGGTTGCGCTGACCTTGCTCGTTGCGAAGTTCAGCAGCGCAGGGGCGAGCGCTGGCGCCACGCCCGGCAGCATGCGCGTTCACGGCAGTGCGATGCCGCTGGTGATGATGATGGCGATTTTCTTCACCAAGTACGTCACGGCGGTGACGCTGGTGATGCATCCTGGCGCCAGCCACAATGCCTTGTTCTCGACCTTGGTGTGCGCCTTGTTCGGCGTCTTTAACGGCTATTTCCTGGGCAGCCTGGCAGGCAAGCTGGTGATCTGGCAATCGGTGCGCGCATCGGCCAAGGGCAGCAACTACTTGACGGCCGCAGCCTGAATGGCGGGCATGTCACGACGGATAACTGCGCCATGACCCGCTGGGGTTCTGTTGGTGAAAAAGCCCTGTCACTATCTCAAGTGACAGGGCTTGTCGACTTCTGGCGCAGCTTAGCGCGCCTGCTTGCGGCGCCGTGCGATACCAATCCCGGCAATACCCAGGCCGAGCAAGGCCAGCGAGCCTGGTTCCGGCACAGTGTTGGTCGGCAGCGCGGTCAGGCCGGCATTGTAGTAAAAGGTGCCGCTCATGAGCGCGCCGCCATCGCAAGACTGGTTGAACGACGCGTCGAACATATCGATGGCGCCGGACTTGAAGCTCAACTGCTTGACGGTGAAACTGCCTTTGACCTTGTTGCATCCCCTGTGGTTGTAGCTCACGTCCAGGCCGGGATGGCCCGGCGAAGCGAACGATGCCCGCTCCGCATTCGTATACGTGACCCCGGCCTGCAAGGGAACACCCAGTGCCTCACTCGAAAAATCCAGCATGGCGTATTTGGTTTCAGGTTTGTCAAACATGAACAAAAAACGCAGGAAGTCGGTCTCAGGAGCAGCGGCCGTACCGCTATTGTTGAAGAAGCTAGCCTTGTCAAAGACGAGCAGCGGATCGTTGGACGAATACACATTGTCAACCAGCTTTCCTGCGCTGATATAGTCCCCTGGTGTCGCCGCCATGGTGAGGTGGGCCACCGAGGCCTGGCTCGATGCGGCCAGCAGGGTCGATGCGATGAGGAGGGCTTTGCCAATCTTGAATTTCATTACGCTTGTTCCGATGAGATAAGTAATCATCTGTACAAGCAAATTTCATGCCATTCACACAAGCAATAAATATGTTGTTAAAAATCAATAAGTTGCGATATGGATAAATTGATGGCCGTGTCACATCTTCCTGGCAGTGTAAAGTTTTCCGACACTGCCGCTGCGCACGTCGCGACAGCCGTTTTTTGACGCGGCGCGCTATCGTGTACCTACTTTCCCACTTCGGACAAGGGCCCTCCCATGCATGCGCTCACGCTCCACTACCACCCCCACCCCCACCCCCTGTCATCCTGCTGCCACAAGGTCTTGATCGCGCTCGACGTGCTGGGCATCGAGGCCGACAAACGGCTGCTCAACCTGGGCGACCCCGACGGGCGCGCCGCGCGCGCCGTGGCAAAGGCGCGCGATGACCTGGCGTCGGCCTACGCGTTCATCGAGCGCCAGCTGGCAGGCCGCACCTGGGTCGCCGGCGACGCTTTCAGCATGGCCGACTGCGCTGCCGCGCCAGCCTTGTTCTATGCCGTGGCGTACCTGCCGCTGCCGCCGCGGCATGGGCAGCTGGCGGCCTATGTCGAACGCTTGATGGCACACCCCTCGGTCGCGCTCACCATCGAGCAGGCACGGCCCTACTTCAAGTTTTTTCCAGGGCGCCGCGGCTTGTCGCGCAGCTACTTCGACCCGGCCGCCGCCTGAGGAGGACGCTGGGCGCGGGGTGACGACGGCGCGATGCGCTTACGGGACGGGAGCGCTTGCCGGCGCTTGCAACAACCAGCCTTTTGCCGGTTGCGACTTGAAATCCCTGAACGTGCCTTTTTCGGCCTCGGTAAGTACACCCAGGACGGCGCCGGTCAGGGCGCCCGCGACCAGGCCAGCGCCGCTGTTCAGCGGCGTGAAGGCCAAGGTCGTCTTCGCGCCCGACATCTCGTCCGGGCGCGGCGCGAGCGGCGCAACTGTCGAAAAATCGGGCCTGTCGTCCGGGTGGAAGACCGTCAAGGGCCGATTTGTTCCGATAATGTGGAACACGGTCGCTTCATTGCCCGGCTTTTTCGGCAGCAGGATGCCGCACTCCCACGCGCTGCCGGCCAGGGCGTCTTCCTTGCGCGGCCGGCCAGCCAGATACACGCACATGGGGGGACCGACGAAGTAGCTTCCTGCCTCATCCTCGAATTTTCCAACATACGTTCCGGGCACGAGTGTGACATCCCAAAACCCCAGCTTCCATTTCACCTCCTCCTTGACCTGCAACACCTGCTCGTTGGCGGGCCGCCGCAATGTTTCCGGCCTGGCGGCGCAACCCGCAACGAGCAGGGCGGTGAACAAAGCCAGTGCTGCGCCGGGACGATTTTTTCGGGGGAACATGGGGTGAGGTACTTTCACATGCCAAAACGATGGGACGGCGGTCATTCTACGATCGCCCGCGCTCGACATCCATTCATGCCCGGTCCGCCCACGCCAGCGGCAACTCGACGATCGCCGCCGCGCCGACCGCCACCAGGCTGGCGCGCGACCTGTCATGGTAGCGCGGCGTAAAACCGGGCAGCGCGGCGATGTGTACGCGCGCCGCCAGGTCCCATACGGTGCTGCCGGTATCGGCCGCGATGACCAGGCGCCGGCCGTCGCTGAACAGATCGGACACGCGCAGGTTCTCGTCGAGCGCCATCGGCCAGGGCGAGCCGGCAGGCGGCGCCGTCTCCACGCTCGCATCGACGATGCGCACGCCCGGGCCTTTCCCCCTTTCCTCGAATTCGTCGAAGACCCACTCGCCGGTGCCCCACAGCGCGACGTGGCGCTCGCTGATCCAGCAGGCGGGCGTGTTCCAGTCGTCGCGCTGGGCGTCTTCCACCATCGAGGCGCCATCGTCGCTTTCCCACGGATTGACGCCGAGCCAGTCGGCCACGCACCAGGTCCGCATTTTCGCCACCGGCGCCCAGATCCATCCATCATCGAGCAGGCGGCTGCCGTCCGGGCTGGGCCGGAGTTGTCCATGGAAGTAGTCGAGGCAATGTTCAGGGGAGCCCTTGCCAGCCTCAAAGCCTGCAATGACGCGTTCGGTCAGCGATTTTCCGCTCGCCGCATCGGCAACGTCGAGGCGGTTCCAGGCGCTGCGGTGGACGATCACGTTGCGCCCTTGATGGCGCAGGAAGCACGCACTGAAGGGCACCTGTTCGGGGTGGTAGTCGCCGCAGTCCAGCCGCATCGTGATGGCGCCGGACTGCGTCTCCAGCACGATCCCGTGCCGGCCGCCGTCGACCACCACGGCCGCATGCGCGCCGTCCGCAGCCGCGTGCAGGCGCAGGCCCGGCTGGAGGCGGGCCGTAGGGACCGGCACTGCCGGAACGTCCACCCGGCACAGTTCAACGCTGGTTCCGTGCGCGAGATCGACCCCGTGCAGCGCGCCGTCCGTGGTCAGCACCAGCACCTGGCCGTAGGGCGCTTGCACCGGGCAGGCATCCACGATGGGCGGGCCGGGCCATGCGAGCGAGCGCAGCGGATAAGCCGCGCCATGTGCCGCCTGCAACAAGCTTTCATTGATCGTGAAATGCATGAAAAAGGCCGATGAAGCCGCAAGAATGGGCAAACTGATCACGTTGCAATAATGAAACAGAAATCGCAAAAATGCAATAATTAGCGGGCGTATTGACGAGCTATATGGGATACTTGTTGCGTTTTTAACTACACAATATCCGTGAGTCATCATGAAGAAACCGTTTCTTACCTTACTCGTCACCTTTGTCGGGTTCTTTGCCGCGTTCGTCTCGATGAACATCAAGAAGATCGATACCCACAGCGCGATCGCCAAGGCGCCGGTATTCGTGCTGGCCACGCCGGATGGCATCACCAAGAAAACCAAGAAGCTCAGCACCAGCTATCAGGTCAATTACACGTATGTCGTCGATGGCGCCACCTACAAGATCGACACGGACTGGGTCAAGACGGTTGAGCAAGCCGAAAAGATGGCGTCCGAGCCGGTGCAGGTCGCATTTGCCGCCGGCAAGCCGGACAATGGCATTTTCAAGACTGAATACGATACGCATGATCGCAGCGAAAGTGTCTGGGGCGCAATTTTGATGGCGGCCGGCATGGGCCTGGTGGCTGCGGCCGGATTTACCCTGGTTTTGCTCTGGAAATTCCCCTGGCTGCGGCGCTGATGCGCGCCAGCGGCGGCCCCCGCCGCCGTCAATAAAAAACCAGCCTCGCGGGGCTGGTTTTTTTGCGCCGGCGGCAAGCTCATGCCACCGCGCGCAAGGGCCGCAAGGCCGCCATGATTTCGCCGGCCAGGCACGCCACCGCCGGGGTATCGCTGCTGCGGCCCCGGATCAGCACCACCTCGAGCGGCTCGAGCGGCGGCAAGCCTTCTGCGTCGCCCAGGCGCGCCAGGTGCGGCGGGATGCTGCACTCGGCCAGCGCGGCCACCGCCAGGCCCGCATCGACCATCGCCACGATGCCCAGCAGGCTCGGGCTGCTGTACCTTGCCCCATACGGCCTGGCGCTTTTTTCCAGCGCGGCCAGGGTGTGCTCGCGCGCCACGCAGCCCTTGTCGAACAGCGCCACCGGCAGCGGCGATTTTTTCCACACCGCATGCCGTTGCGAGCCGACCCAGACCAACTCTTCACGCCGGATCAAGGTCCCTTCCAGGTCGTCGGCGCGGGTCACCAGCGCCAGGTCGATCTGCCCTTTTTGCAGCAGCGGCTTGAGCAGCGTGCTTTGCAGGCACACCAGCTCGATCTCGACATTGGCGAACAGCTTGGTGAAGCGCTCCAGCACCGGCGGCAGCAGGGACGCCACGTAGTCGTCCGGCGCGCCCAGCACCACGCGCCCGACCACTTCCTGGGTGCGCAGCGCGGCCAGCGCCTGCGCCTCGAGCGCCAGCATCTGGCGCGCGTACGGCAGCAGGCGCTCGCCGGCCGCCGTCAGTTCGATGCGCCGCGTGTGGCGCGCAAAGAGCGCCTGGCCGAGCGTTTCTTCGAGCTTCATGATCTGCATGCTCACCGCCGCCTGCGAACGATGCACGGCCTCGGCCGCGCCGATGAAACTCATGTTGTCGGACGCGGCAACGAAGGTGCGCAGCTGGTTCAGGTTCAGGTCGGAAGTCATGGTTTTGATTATCGAATGAATTTCATCAAATAAATCAGCTTGTTTGATGTGTGGCGCTGTCCGATCATAGCCTGAAACCACGCACAGGAGAGCATCCATGTCCCATCCCGCCGTCTCGTTCGCCGCCGCCATGATCATGCTTGGCACGCTCGGTATTTTCTTCCACCAAGCCGCCCTGGCGCCGGTGGCGACCGTGTTTTTTCGCTGCGCCTTCGGCGCCATCATCCTGCTGGCGTACTGCGCTTGCAAAGGCTTGCTCACGAAAAAGAATGTCTCGCTCAACAACCTGGCACTGGCGCTCGGCAGCGGCGTCCTGATGTGCCTGAACTGGGTGATGTTCTTCGAAGCCATCGCCCGCATCGGCATTTCCATGACCACCATCGTGTACCACGTGCAGCCGTTCCTGGTGCTGATCTTCGCTTCGCTGCTGCTCAAGGAACGGGTCGGCGCCAGCAATGTCGGCTGGGTCGCGCTGGGATTCGCCGGCCTGGTGCTGGCATGCGGCCTGACAAGCGCGATGACGCCCGCTTCCGCCTACCTGGCCGGCATCGCCTTCACGCTCGGCGCCGCCATCGCCTACGCCGGGGTGACGCTCACCACGCGCGCCATCCGCGGCATGCCGCCCCAGCTCACGGCCCTGACCCACTGCCTTACCGGCGCCGTGCTGACCGCCGGGTTTGCCGGCATGCCGGCCGGCGGCATTGCTGCGGCCCAGTGGGGCTGGCTGGCCGGGCTGGGCCTGATCCCGACCGCGCTCGCCTACGTGATGGTGTACGGCGCCACCCCGCGCATGCGGACCGCCGCCATCGCCGTGCTCACCTTTTTGTATCCGGCCTGCGCGCTGCTGCTCGACTACCTGGTCTACGGGCATGCGCTCGGCGCCTTGCAACTGGCCGGCTTCGGGCTGATCGCCTGCGCCACGCTCGGCGTCAACCTGGAATGGCAGTTGTTTCCTGCCGTGAAGGGGGCATGATGCATCCCTACCGCACCCGGCGCGCGCAGCTGATCGCGCAGATGCACCAGCATGGCGGCGGCGTGGCCGTCATTCCCACCGCGCCCGAAGTCATGCGCAACAACGATGTCGAGTATCCGTTCCGGCACGACAGCTATGTCCATTACCTGTCCGGCGTGACCGAACCGGAAGCGGTGATCGTATTGGTCGCCGGGGCGCAGTTGCGCGCCATCCTGTTTTGGCGCGACCAGGACCCGGCGCAGGCAATCTGGCATGGCGTGCGCCATAGCCCGCAGCAAGCCGGCGCGCATTTCGGCTTCGACCAGGCGTTTCCGATCGCCGCGCTCGACGAGCAGATGCCGGCCCTGCTGGCCAACGCACCGGCCCTGTTCGCCGGTATGGGCCGCAACGCCGCCTTCGACGAGCGCCTGCACGGATGGCTGCGCGGCGTGCGCCAGGCGGGACGCGCCGGCGCGCATCCATGACGTCCACATGCTGCTCGACGAGATGCGGCTGCTCAAGGATGACGGCGAACTCGGCCTCATGCGGCGCGCCGCCGCCGTCTCGGCCGGCGCCCACCTGCGCGCGATGCGCATGGCCCGCCCCGGACTGGCCGAGTACCAGGTCGAAGCCGAGCTGCTGTACGAATTCCACCGCCAGGGCGCGGCCGCGCCGGCCTACCCGTCGATCGTGGCGGCGGGCGCGAACGCCTGCGTGCTGCACCACAATCCGGGCCGCACCGTGTTGCGGGATGGCGAGCTGCTGCTGATCGATGCCGGTTGCGAGCTGGACAGTTACGCGGCCGACATCACGCGCACCTTCCCCGTCAGCGGGCGGTTTTCGCCGGCGCAAAGGCGGATCTACCAGATCGTGCTCGATGCGCAACTGGCCGCCATCGCCGCCGTGCGTCCCGGCGCCCATGTCATGGCGCCGCACGAGGCCGCGCTGCGCATCCTGGCCCAGGGCATGCTCGATACCGGACTGTTGCAGGCCGACCGTGCCGGTACGCTGGACGACGTCATCGGCAGCGGCGCCTGGCGCCAGTTTTTCATGTGCAAAACCAGCCACTGGCTCGACATCGACGTGCATGACGTCGGCAGCTACCGCGAGCCTGGCGCCGACGCCTGGCGCATCCTGCAGCCCGGCATGACGCTCACCGTCGAACCGGGCCTGTACATCCGGCCGGGGCCGGGCGTGCCGGAGCCGTACTGGCACATCGGCATCCGCATCGAGGATGATGTGGCGGTGCTGCCGGCGGGCCGGGAAGTGATGAGCGCCGGCGTGCCCAAGGCGCTGCATGAACTCGAAGCGCTGCTGCGTTGACAATGCCGCACTCTGGTTTTGCTTGCTGCGCAGTTTGCCAGGCGGCCGAAGCGATCGACGACGCCCTCATCGCGGCGCGGCATTGTTGACGTCATATGGGCGGCGTGACCCGGCCGCCCAAGAGAAGCTGATGGCAATGTTTGCTAAAGAGCAAATTTATTTCGAATTTCTGTTACATTATGAGCCTGAAGAACCGTTTTCCCGTCTTAAATATGGGATCAAGTGACAATCTCTGACGGCCTGCCATCGTCAACGCAGACTGTCACAGAATCGACCGTTTAAGTGACCTTTCTCACGACTGACACCATGCACCTCCCCCGGAACACGACCCCGACCAAAGCGCGCGCTGTGGCCATGCCCAGCAACACCGTGCTGGCGCCGCTTTACGCGAACGCGAACCTGTTGGACGCCTTTGCCATTGCACTGCCTGCGCAGGCGAGCGACGACCTCGAGGTGCTGGCGCGCATCGCCTTAGAGCGCCAGGCGTGGTGGATTCGTGCGCTCCTGTGGGTCCGCGATGCGGTGATGGCGACCGTCGGCGTCACATCGTCGCGCGCCGTCGGTCTTGCCGGAGCGGCGCGTGGGCCGGTGATCGGCTTCTTGCCGCTGCTGTCAAAGAGCGCGACGGAGGTGATCCTGGGCGCGGATGACCGGCATCTCGACTTCTGCGTCACCATCCAGTTTCGCGCCGATGCGGCCCATGGTCGCGAGCTGCTCGCGGGCACGGTGGTGCATTGCCATAACAGGCTGGGACGGATCTATCTTGCGACGATTGCGCCGTTTCATCGCGTGATCATGCGGGCGAACCTGGAAAGGGCAGTCAGGGAAATGAGGACTTGAGCATGCATTGGCGATACGACGCCAGGAAACAGGACTGAGCGCGTCGCCCTGCCGGCAAGCCGCGCTACATCTGGCGGAAATGATGCAGGTAACTGCGGCTGACCGGCAGCACCTCGGTCCGTCCGCGCAGATGCACTTCGGCCGTTTCGTTCACCCCGCGCACCACTTCGCTCACGTAATGCAGATTGACGATCGCCGAACGGTGGATCTGCACGAAACGCTCCGGATCGAGTTCATCGCCGAGTTCGCGGATACTCTTGCGTATCAAGGCCTCGCCGTCGGTCCACACGACCGAGGTGTACTTGCCCTGCGCGCGCATGAAGGCCACCTGCTCCACCGGAATCAAGCGCACGCGGCTGCCGACCGAGGCCTTGATCCACTGCAGCCAGTTGCGCGGCCCGCCGCGCTGGCGCAGCTCGCTGGCCATGCGCTCGAGCACGGCGTCGAAGGCCGGGCCGGCGGCGGGCGCCGTTTCCAGCCGCGCCTGCAAGCGCCGCACCGTGTCGGCCAGGCGCGCCGCATCGACCGGCTTGACCAGGTAATCGATCGCGCCCTGCTCGAAGGCCTGCACCGCGTACTGCTCGTAGGCGGTCACGAACACGATGTGCGCGCGCCGCGCCAGCGCCCGCGCCGCCTCGATCCCGTTCAGCCCCGGCATGTGTACATCCAAAAACACGATCGCCGGCGCATGCTGGTCGAACAGCTCGACCGCCTCGGCGCCGTTGCGGGCGTCGGCCACGATCTCCAGTTGCGGCCACAGCCGCGCCAATTGCGCGCGCAGGTGCTCGCGCAGCAGCGGTTCATCGTCGGCGATCAGGGCGGTGGGGTGGCTCAAGCGGCTCAAGTGGCTCATGTAGCGCTCCGTGGCGTAAAAGTGAGTTCGACGTGGACGCCGTGCGGCGTTTCTTCATGCAGGTCGAGGCGCGCGCCGGGACCGTAGAACGCTTGCAGGCGCGTGCGCACATTGGCCAGTCCCGTGCCCGGCTGGGCCGATTCCGACATGCCCTGCCCGCTGTCGCCCACCCACAGGCTGACGCGCCCGCTGGCGGCATCGGCCTTGCCGCCGACCTCGATGCGCCCGCCCTCCAGGCTCGGATCGATGCCGTGGCGCACCGCGTTTTCCACCAGGGTCAGCAGGGCCATCGCCGGAAACGGCAGGCTGTTCAGTTCCGGCGCCACCCGGACGCTGAAGCGCAAGCGGTCGGGCATGCGCATGTGCATCAGCTCCAGGTAGGCGCGCACCAGCTGCAGTTCGGTCTCGAGCGTGGCGTCGGCATCGTTCAGGCGCGGCATGGCGGCCTTGAGGTAGGCGATCAGGTGGCGCAGCACCGGGCCGGCATTGTCGGACTTGGCCTCGACCAGCGCGGCGATATTGGCCAGCGTATTGAACAGGAAATGCGGCTCGATCTGTGCCTGCAGCAAGCGCAGGCGCGCGGCCGTCAGTTCGCGTTCGAGCGTGTCGCGCTCGCGCTCTTCGCGCAGGCGCGCGGCGCGCTCATTGGCCCTGCGTTCGACCCGTAGCGCCGCCAGCGTCGCCAGCGTGCCCACCACGACCGACAGGATGGCCAGCATGATGTAGCCGAGCACCAGCGCGCGCCGGGCCGGAATGCGCTCGCTCAGCACGAAAATCGCCAATGTGGCCACTGGCGCCACGAGTACCACCGCCAGCAGCCGCGCCAGCGCTCGCCAGCGCAAGGCGCCGCTCGCCGTGTACGTCAGCAGCAAGAGCGCGCCGATGAACCCGATGCGCAGCAGCACCGACAGGAAAGGGCCGGACGACAAGGCCGACAGCACCCACGACAGCTGCAGCGTGATGAGCAGCGCCACCAGCGCCTGGCGCAGGGTCGGCAGGGCTGGATGGCGCGCGGGCGGGCAGCGGAGCGGCGGGGTGGTCATCCCGTCACAATAACCGTTCGGCGCGCGTCGTTCAAGGCCGGAAAACCGCCGCCCGTCGCGCCATTCGCCGCGCCGGGTCGCCAGCGCCGCCGCCTGCTTCTACTGTGCGGGTACAGACCATCACACCACAAGGAGCATCCCATGATCATGTACACTGCCGCCGGCCAGCCGCGCACCGCGCCGCTTGAGGCGGGTACACCCGGGCGGCGCGCTACCAGCGCCGGCGCGCTGGCGTGGTCGGCGCGCCTGTGGTTCGGCGTGGCCGTGGCCGGGCAACTGCTGTTTGCCTGGTACGTCGCCGTTTTCTACGGCGGCGCGCTGGTGCGTGGCGAGCTGGCGCAATGGAACAAGGTCATGCCGCGCGGGTATGTCGCCGGCGACACGGCCGGCAATGCCGCCATTGGCGTGCATGTCCTCGTGACGGTGCTGATCACCATCGGCGGCGCCCTCCAACTGCTGACGCCGCTGCGGCGACTGGCGCCGGCGTTTCACCGCTGGAACGGGCGCGTCTACGTGCTGCTGGCGGTGGGGTCGAGCCTGATCGGCCTGTACATGGTGTGGTGTCGCGGCGCGGCAGGCGGCCTGGCGCAGCACGTGGGCATCAGCGGCAATGCCGTGCTGATCGTGCTGTGCGCGGCGCTGGCCGTGCATCATGCGCGCGCCGGCCGCATCGCACCGCACCGGCGCTGGGCGCTGCGCCTGTTCCTGGCGGTCAGTGGCGTGTGGTTCTTCCGGATCGGCCTGATGGCATGGATCGTCGCCAACCGCGGGCCGGCCGGATTCGATCCGGAGACCTTCCAGGGGCCGTTCCTGAGCTTCCTGTCGTTTGCCCAATACCTGCTGCCGCTGGCGGTGCTGGAGCTGTATGCGCGGGCGCAGGCGAGCGGGCGGAGGGCAGCGCGCATCGCGATGGCCGCCGCCATGCTGGTGCTGAGCGTAGCGACGGCGGCCGGCGTGGCGGCGGCGGCGATGATCCTGTGGCTGCCGCACCTGTGAGGCGCGTGGCGGCGGCTGAGTCAGCCGGGGAAGGCCTCGGCCGTCGTACACACGGCCAGGGTGCTGCCGGCGGTCACCGGCAATCCTGCCCACACCCAGTTGTGATGGGCGATGATGGCCGGCGCCGCCAGGTGCGGGCGGTCGGCGGTGGTATGCGCGTCCGCCAGGGCCACCACCTGCAGGGGGCGCGAGGCTGCCGCGCGCACGGCGGTATCGATGCAGAACTCGGAGGCGAAGCCGCAGATATACAAGGTGGAGGTCGCGCTGGCTGCAAGCTGGTCGGCCAGGTCGGTCGCGGCGAAGGCATCGGCGGCCAGCTTTTGCACGGTGCCGTCGGTGGCGGCCTGTTGCAGCGCCGGGATCACTTGCCACGGCGGCGAGCCGAGCGGGGCATCCGCATTCACATGCTGGACGAAGATCACCTTGCCGCCCTGCGCACGGACGTGTTTGGCGGCATGATTGATGCGCTCGACTACGCCCTCGGTGTCGTGGCACGGGCTGGCCGGATTGTCAAGCCACGCGTTTTGCATATCGATGATCAGTAGCGTTTTCATAAAACCTTTGGAACAGTGATGAGAGAAGCATCAGTGTTACCCAGAGTCCCGGTCAGATAAACTGGCGCCGGCTTCGCAGATTCCAAACCGCCAATTACGAATACGCCGACACGCCGATCAGCATCCCCCTACAACCGGGGTCAGAGCTTTAATTGGAAACAAAAGTTCACCCGGAACGAAAGCGGTCTACAAGAACGGTCATACCGCGCTAAACGCGCCAGTTTCAGTGAAAATGGCTTAAAACCAAGCTCCGGTACCTGTCAGGCAGCAAAAAGTTGCAAGTTAAAGCTCTGACCCCGGTTGGGGGAGGGCGTCGGCGAGTTGGCTGCCGAACGGCGTACGCGACCATTGCTGGCGGTTGCCGATCACGTACAGGCGCCGCTTGGCGCGCGTGGCGGCGACGTTGATGATGTTCGGCTTGCCCGCCGCCCATTGACGCGCGCCGTCGCTGTTGCCGCCCAGGACCAGCAGCACCGTCTCGCTTTCCTTGCCCTGAAAGGTGTGCACCGTGCCGACGTGCCCTTGCAGCCATGCGCCGACAGCGTCGTCGCCCGCCTCGCCCGCCCATTCGTCCACGCGCGCTTTCAACAAGGCGGTCAGCCCTTGCGCCACCGACTTGAACGGGGTAATCAGGAACAGGTCCGGCAAGCCGTGCGCTTTGCCAACCCAGCCTTCGCTGGCGTAGCGCACCACGATATCGGCCGCGAGCGCGCCTTCGCGCCCGTTGTAGTGCTCGTCGAATTCGCCCGCGCCGATATCGTGCCAGCACGAGGGGCCGAGCAGCGGCCGGCTGGCCGTGGCCTGTTCTTCCTCGGCGCGCGCCGGGCCGTAGACCATCTTGCCGTTGTAGGCAATCTGGTTCGACAGCGAAAACATCGGGTCGGCGCAGCGCCGGTGTACGCGCAGCGGCGCACCCACCCACAGGTCGCTGCCGTCGTACTGCACCACGTTGGCGCCGAAGCGGTTGCCGCGGTCGGCCAGGTGCTGCGCCGAGTAGGCCGTCAACTGGTGCCCGGGCGGCGCCCCGTGGTACGACAGGATGCCGTAGTCGAGCTGCTTGTCCATCGTGATCACCGGTTCGACTTGCAGCGGGTCGCCCACGATCAGCGCGCGCTTGGCACGCCAGATGGCGCCGAGCGCGTGCGATGGCACCGCCTGCCCGGCTTCGTCCACCAGCAGCAGGCCGATCTCGCCTTCGCCCAGGTCGGCAAAGCAGCGCGACACCGACGCGAAGGTGCTCGAGACCACCGGCACCGCCAGGAAGAAGCTGGCCCACAGGTGGCGCGCCATGGCCGGCAGGTGCGGCTTGATGTGGCTTTCCTGCGCCAGCATGGACAAGGCCAGGCGGAAGTTGGTCTCGAACGGTTTGCCGGCGTGCTTGAGGAACGCCTTGTGCAGGTGCATCGCGGCGATGAACACGTCGGCCCGCGCGGCATGGTAGGCGGCGTTGCTGCGCGGGAGGGACTTTTGTTGTTGTTCGACCGGCAGCGCGGCGAACGCGGCCGGATCGAACGCGGCCTCGCCCAGGCTGGCCGCGAGCGCGTCGACCCGTTCGGCCACCGTGTGCAGCGCTTGCGCGCGGTTGTCGGCGTCGCGCCGGGCCGATTCCCAGCCGGCGGCGCAGGTGCTGGCGCTGCTGTTCGCTTCAAGGCGCGCCAGGGCCAGGCGCGCGCGTTCGCTGCGCAGGTGGTCGTATTCCTCCGACAGCGCTTGCTGGCGCGCCACGAAGGCGGCGTAGCGCGCCTTGCCGAACAAGCGCGCCAGCAACTGGCGCCAGGCGGGCCATTCGCTCGCGTGCAGTTCGCGTTCGCGCAGGTTGGTGGCGAGGGCGGCGGCGTTGCCGGCCGCTTGGGTGTCGAGCGCTGTCAGCGCCGCGCCCGCTTGCGCGTTGCGCCGGCCGGCGAGGTCGGCGGCGGCGTCGGCGGCGGCGCACAGGGATTCGGCCGCCTTGCGTTCCGGCAGCGCGCTGTCGTACGCGAGGATCGCCGCCTGCATCGCGTCGACCCTGGCCACGGCGCTGTTGAAGTGTGCGCGCGCCGCTTCCCAGTTGAGCGAGGCGCCGGCGCCGGCCAGTTGCTTGGCCAGTCCCAGTTCCTTGAAAAAGCCCAGGCGGTTGGCGACCAGGTTGCGGTTGGATTTTTTGCCGAGCGGGACCGAAATCAGGCCCCAGCAGCGGATTTTGCCGTGCTCTTTATCGTCGTCTTCCGCTGCTTCCTCGCTGTCGGCCTCGCCCGCCTCGCCCGGCATTTTTTTCTTTTCTTCGTTGAGGATCGATTCGGCGCTGGCGCCAAAGTAGTCGAACGGTTCGCCGTTCATCAGCAGCGGCTGCGGCGCGACTTTCTTGATGCTGGGCAGGTCGAGCGTGATGTTTTCGACCGCCTTGTTGTTGGCGCTGGCAACCACGATGCCGGTGTCGAGCAGGCGGTCGTCGAGGTGGTAGCTATTGCCCTTGAGCGTGACGCCATTGCTGTTGGCGGGATACGCGATCTGGTGCTGGCTGCGCGAAAACGCCGCTTCCGGATGGGCGAATTCCGCCAAGATCCTGGCGCGCTCGACCACGCGGGCGGCGATCACGTCCATCAGCAGGGTGGTCTTGCCGGTGCCGGGCGGGCCGTTGACCGAAAAAATGCCGCCCTCGGCCAGGGTTTCCAGGCCGATGTTGACGGCCACCTGCTGCATCAGGAACAGCGGGAAGGGGCTCGGCCAGCGTCCCGCCGGAAAGCGGCGCGGGTCGAGCGCGGCGTTGACCGGGCCCGGGCGCGTGATGTCGCGCCGGGCGCCGTCGCGCCGGGCGGCGCTGCGCTGGTGGCCGTCGAGGTAAGCCTGGATCTGGGGCGAGCCGGGGCCGCTCTCGGCGTCCTGGCGCAGGCGTTCGAGGTCGTCGAGGTAGAAGGAGTTGATCGGGTCCATCTCCGGCTCGCGCGACAATTTCTTGCCGCGCCGGTCGATCAGCGCGACTTCGTGCGTACACAGTTGCGCGCGGGCCAGCAGGGAGCGCGGTTTCCAGTCCAGCTCGGTGAGGAGGTGGTCGGTGACCTGGGCGAACCAGTCGGCGTTGGCCACGCCATGCTTGCCCATGGCCAGTTCGTGCAGCTTGTTTTGCAGGCCGAACAGGGTGCTGCTGTAGCCGATCGGGGCCTTGTTTTTCTTTTCGGCAAAGGCGACCGCGAACGCGCCCAACTGCAAGGTGTCGACGTCGGGCCGGCCATCCGAGCCGATTTCTATCGCGCAAAGAAAGGTGTTGCCCCTGGCCGGGCGCAAGTGGTTGCCGCTGAATGTGTCCGGGCTCGACTCGAGCGGGAACAGCGCGGCCAGTTCGGTTTCCAGCACGCTTTTTTCGACCAGGCCGAACCAGACGAAATACTTGTGCTGGCCATGCACGGCGTCGGCGGCCAGGCTGCCATGCGGCGCGGGCAGCCACGGCAGCGGCTCGTCGTAGCGCTTGAAAAACGCCGGCCGCTTGCCTGCCTTGGGAATGTCCGGGTACATGAGTGCTTCGACATCGAACCAATAGCGAAGCGTGTTGACATACTGTGCAGGCATAGGATTTTTCCGGGAGTGTGGCCGGGCGATGACAGCGCGGGCCGGCCAGCTTGCATGACCGCGCTGGCGATCATTTGACAAGGCGGAATTGTAACTTCACTCGCGGCAAAAAAGCCTTGATTTCACAATCGCGGGCGCAGCGGCCATTGCGGGCGGCGCCGCGCATCCCGGCCGATGCGCGGCGCCGCCCGCAAGCGCTAGCCGGCGTAGTCGACCGGGTCGCCGGCCAGCGGCGCGGGCTCGCCGCTGGGGCCGGCGCTGGCCTGGTCGACCATGTGCGCGTAGCCGCTGAAGTCGGCGACTTCGAAGCCGAACGGCAGGCGCGCGGCCGCCTTGTCGTAGTTGACGTAGGGACGCACGGCCTGGGCCAGTTCGTCGCGGCCCCAGCCCATGTCGATGGCATGGGCGATCAGGCGGCCCTGTTTTTTGGCGATCGGGGCCGGGCTGCCCCACAGCGCCGGGGCGCCGGTGAACCACAGGCCGGGGTAGCGCGCGTGCAGCACGTTGCCGACCAGCTGCTGCTGCGGCTCGCTGCCTTCGGCCAGGATTTCCTGGCTGCGGTAGCCGGTGCAGCAGACGATCACGTCGGCCTCGCAACTGCTGCCGTCGACGAAATAGACCGTGCGCTGGTCGACCTGCGCCAGCGCCGGGCGCAAGGGTACCATGCCGCTGCGCACCGGTCCGAGCATGCTGTCGCTGACGGTGATGCGCTGGCGCCCGACGTCGATTTCGTGACTGGAAGGATCGACCGCGTGGCCGATCGCGCCGTGCTCGCGGCAGGCGTCCCACAGCCGCGCCTGATAGCTGTGGCGGAAGGTTTCCTTCAACGCCCGCGTGGCGACGTCGATCGGGCTGCCGTGCAGCAGGCGCGGCACCAGCCAGGTGGGACTGCGGCCCGACAGCACCAGTTGCTGCGCCACCGGAAACAGCCTGGCGGCGCATGCCATCGCGGTATTGCCCAGGCCGACGATGAGCACGCGCTGGCCGACGAAGCGGCTCAGGTCGCGCACGTCGGACGAATGGATGATGCGCCCGGCAAAGTTGGCGCCGCCGGCGATCAGGGGCAACTGCGGTGTGTGGTACAGCCCGCCGGCATACACCACGTGTTCGAAGTGGCGCAGCAGCGGCGCGGCGGCCTGGCTGGCGCTGGCGATCAGCAGGTCGGCCCCGCCGTCATACAGCGAGGGCGTCACGCACAGCACCTTGGTCGAGGTGAAGATACGCGAGGCCAGGCCCTGGCGCTTGATGGTGTCGAGGCATTGTTCGGTGTACGCGGCCCAGCTGGCGGCGCCCGCATGCGACAGCGGCAGTTGCGCGGCGGCGCTCTGGACCAGGTCCGGATACAGCGCCGACAGCGGATCCTTGCCCCATATTCCGCCCGGCTCGGAACGCGCTTCGAACAGCACCGGATCCAGGCCGCGTTGCAGCATTTCGGCGGCGGCCGCCATGCCGCTGCTGCCGGCGCCGATGATGGCGATGCGCGGCCGGCTCATCACGCCGCCGGCCACGCGCGCGGCCAGGTCGGCAAAGGTGGGCAGGGCGGCGCTCATCGGCACCCCCCTGCGCGCCGCGCGGCAGGCGGCGCCGCAAGCGGGGTGGCAAGCGGGGTGGCAAGCGGAGGGGCGTCGCACGGTGCTAACGCCAATTGCCGGGCTCGGCACATTACATCGACAGATTCGATTATGGACATCGTATTCATCACTCGCAGGACGGATCAATGAAAGCGGCAAGCGGTTTGCGCATGCCGGGAACGCGGTGTTAATGCCGGATCCGGCATTTTTTTTCGAAATATTGTTATTTCGTCGGGGCGATTAAAAACGATTTGACATCGGAGTGTCAATCAATATTGCAGCGCTATTACCAACGGTAATTTGTGTCGCATAAGAAACTGCTATAAGTGATTGAATTTAAACGGCTTTGGTTTTCGCTTCTATTTCGTGCTGTTGTTGTTGCGCCAATTGGGATCTTGAAAATTTGCGCATCGGCGCGAAGCCGCGAAGGAAGCAGTTGCAGCGCTGGCGAGGCGCCCGGATTAATTAATTGAACATTAATTGTTATGGTAAAAAGACCATAATTGTCATCCTCGCGTCATAATCATCTGCCTGTTTATTGTGCTGATCCAGATTACATCAGCGGAAGCGGAATGAAAAAACCGCAGCGCTATGCCAAAAGGCACATTTAATGGTTGTATTGACGCATATTCGACATGATATTGATCTGAATCATACTGGAGAAGAAAAAGTGATCCCGTTTGCATAAAACAGACGGGGGAGCACCCGTTCCCGGCGCTAAAAATCCTCATCGGAAACTTGTTAATCGATTGCAAGCTATGATGAATGATCCCTTGCACATCCTTATCGAGGAGTCATTCAATGCTTGAGGCAATCCGCGTTCCCGACATCGTCCCGCTCGAACACATCCTGCCGGATGAACCCTTATTGATGATGGGCGCCGGTCCGGTGCCGATTCCGCCGGCCGTGGCGGCCGCCAATTCGATCGTCATCAACCACCTGGGCGACACCATGAACCAGGTCATCGCGCAGGTGAAGGAGATGGGGCGCTACGTGTTCCAGACCCGTTCCTCGCATGTGATGGGCGTCGGCGGGCCGGGCTCGGCGGCGATGGAAATGGCGATCGCCAACCTGGTCCATCCGGGCGACAAGGTCTTATGCATCTGCAACGGCTACTTCAGCAAGCGCATGGCCGAGATGGTCAGCCGGGTGCGCGGCGAGCCGACCTTGCTGCACATCGAGAACAACGAAAGCGCCAGCGTCGAGCTGGTGCAGCGTACCCTGGCCAAGGGCGACTACGCGGCCATCACCCTGGTGCAGGGCGAGACCTCGAACACGGTCTGCAACCACAGCCTGGGCAGCATCGCCCGCATGGCGCACGAGCATGGCTGCCTGGTGATCGTCGACGCCGTCTGCACGTTCAGCACGATGGCGCTCGACATGGATGCCTGGCAAGTCGACGCCGTCATTACCGGCGGCCAGAAGGGGCTGTCCTCGATTCCGGGCGTGTCCCTGCTGGCGTTTTCGGAACATGCCTGGGCCAAAAAGATTGCCACGCGCACCCACCAGCCGTTTCACTGGTGCCTCGACGCGCAGCTGGCCGACCAGTTCTGGAACCAGAAATCGTATCACTACACCGCGCCCGTGTCCGGCATCCTGGCGCTGCACGAAGCGCTGCGCCTGGTGTGCGCCGAAACCTTGCCGCGCCGCTTCGCGCGCCACCAGCAATGTTCGGAAGCGCTGCAGGCCGACATCGAAGCGCTCGGGCTGGACTTGCTGGTGCCCAGGCAGCACCGGCTCAATTCGGTGATCGGCATCGTCACGCCCGATCACGTCTCGTCCGACGTGGTGCGCGCGCACATGTCGCGCGTACACAAGGTCGAAATTTCCGGCGCCTTCGGCCTGAACATCTTGCGGATCGGCCAGATGGGCGAGCAAAGCCGCGCGCACAACCTGTTCCGCACCTTGCACGCCTTCGGTTCGAGCATGCAGGCCGGCGGCGCCAGCCTCGACCTGCCGGCCGGCATGGCCGAACTGGAGCGCTCGCTGTCGCGCCACGCGATCGCGCAACCGGCATAGCAAGGCTGCCAGACTGGCGTACACCTGCGCCGGCGTGCGCCCGGCATTGAAAGGAGACATTGACGACGCTTAAACCGGCACACGGAACTTCGCGCACGCCGCACCACTCCAAGCTGTACACGGTTGCGCTGGCATCCGGGTGTTTTTCCCAAGGAGTTTGCGATGCTCGAGCATGTCGACGCCGTATCGTTGGTGCAGTGGCACGACGCCAGGCTGGCCGACGCCCGCTTGCCTGCGCCGGCGAACACGCGCTTGTGGCGCTGGATCGAGTCCAATCACCGTCACAACTGCCTGCTGTGGGATGAAGAAGACCGCGCCCGCCGCACCGATGCCGGCAGCGCCGCCATTGCCGCCAGCAAGCGCCTGATCGACCAGCACAAGCAGTAGCGCAACGATGCGGTCGAATTCATCGACGAAGCCTTGCTTGCGCAGCTGGACGGCATCGCGCTGCACATCAGGGCTGCGCAATCCATGCTGTAAAAATGCGGTATGCTGCCTGCAGTCCACAACATCCACAAGGTTGGCCGCATGCTGCAAATGCCCTCATCGTTTACGCCGCTGATTACGGCGCAATCCCATCCTGACCCGCTCACGTTTGTGTTCCACGGCAGCCGCCTGTTGCTGCGCGAAGCGGATCTGGCGGTGCCTTCCGCAGACGAGCTGGTCCGGCTGGCCCTGGCGGGTACACCCCATCCGGTTGGCCTGTTGGGAGGGCGTTATTGCCAGACATTCTGGTGCGACAATGAGGAGCTGGCCTTGCCGGGTTACGCCTGGCGCAGCATGCGCTCGCTGTTCGGCGCGCTCGATGACGACTTGCTCAGTGTGGCGGGCCGTGCCAGCCAGATTGCCGAATGGGCGCGCACGCACCGTTTCTGCGGCGCCTGCGCCCAGCCGATGCAGCTCAAAGCGGGCGAGCGCTGCTATGTATGCAGCGCCTGCGGGATGATGGCGTATCCGCGCATTTCCCCGGCGATGATGGTGCTGATCCGCAAGGGCGACCATGTCTTGCTGGCATTGCATACAGCATCGGCCGCCAAGCGCTTCACGCCGCTGGCCGGTTTCCTCGAAGCGGGGGAATCGGTGGAAGAAGCGGTGCATCGCGAAGTGTTCGAAGAAGTCGGTTTGCGGGTCCACAACCTGCACTATTTTTCGAGCCAGTCGTGGCCGTTCCCGCATTCCCTGATGATTGCCTTCACCGCCGATTATCTCGACGGCGAGATCCGGGTCGACCCGAGCGAAATCATCGAAGCGCGCTGGTTCGGGCCGCATGACGAATGGCCCGAAAAGGTGCCGCATTTTTCCGTCTCCACCATCCTGGTCGACGCCCACCGCCCGGCCTGACAAGCCCAGGCAGCGGGGCGGGTGCCGGCCCTATGGCTTCGGCCCGGTGCCGCGTATCTGGACCGTGCGCTTCATCAGGTCGAACCAGAACGGGGCGCCGAACAAGGCCGTCGAGGCGGTCAGCGCCCAGCCGGCGATACGGAGCGCGAACTGCCGGTCCATGACCGGCGGAAATTGTTCCCAGCCAATCGGCAAGGCCCACAGCATCTGCAGCGCCTGCGGGTTCAGCGTGGCCGGGGCCGCGCCGATCTGGGCCGCCAGCGAGGGGTGCGCCCACAGCGTGCGGAACAGGTGGATGCTGTCGATGTTGAACAGCGCCGCCAGCAGCAGCGACAGCAACACGCTGATCATCATCGAACGCCGTTTGTAGACGCCCGACACGCGTTCCATCGCGCTGTCGAACCAGCTTTCCACCGAGGCCTGGAAACGCGTCATGTCGCCCCCGGCGCGCTGGTAGATGCTCTGCAGCGCACGCTTGATTTGCGGGTCCGGGAGGGCGTCGATGTCGCGCCCGAGCTGGTCGTAGTCGCCCGGAATCGACTGCACCGCGTCGATCAGGGCAATCGCGAAATGCTCGGGCTTGATGTAGGACGGCTTGGCGCCGATGTGTTCTTGCCCCGGCCGGGCCGGGTTGCCGTGCGGATTGACCAGCGCGTGCGCGTACAGGGTGCGCGCCAGGGCGCTGAAATCCGGATCGTTGAGCATGCTCTTGATGCCTTCGAGCAGCCCGCGTGCGCGCAGTTTCAGCGCCGACGCCAGCGCTTCCTGCACCGTGCTGACAATCAATGCCACTGTCGCGTAGCAAAAGGTCAGGCCAACCGCCACTTCCAGGACTGTGCTGCCGAACATAGATCCTCCCGATGAGTTTGCAAGGGGTTTGCTATCTCCGACGCTAGCCCAAAGGCGAGCTGCACGGCACAGCTTTGCTCAACAAAACGGGGCGCTGTAGCGCGCCTGCCACGCTCAACGGGGGAACAGTCCGCCGAGCGCATCCTTGACGCGGTCTTTCAGTTTTTCCTTGCCGCCAGCCGGGATGCCGGCGCCTGCCTTTTGCGCCGCTTCGCTGCCGAGCGCGGCCACATCGACTTGCCACGTCATCTGCGCCAGCGGGCCGCTGAGCGCGACCGGCACCGTCAGAGCGCCCAGGGTGCCGATCGCGGGACTGTCCTGGCCGCCGGGGCCCGGTATCACCGTGCAACGCAAGCGCGCATCGATGGTGGCATGCGCGAGGTCGAGCTGGCCTTCGCCGCCAATGCGCAGCAGCGCGGTGCTCGCAGTCAAATCGGTATTCTGGGCAACGCCGCGCTCGATCCGGAAACTCGCGCTCAGTTCGCCAAAGCCGGTCGATTCCGCCTCGCTGCCCACGCCGGCGGCCGCCTTGGCCTCGCGCACCAGCCGGCCCAGGTCGATGCCGGCGATGACGCCGTCGCGCAGGTGCAGCGCCGCCGTGCCAGCGAGTGCTTCGCGCAGGGCCGTGCTGCTGGCGCCGCGCGTGTTCAGGTCGAGCTTGACATCGCCACGGCCGCTCAGTGGCGTCTTGCCGGTGGCATCAAGCAACAGGGGACCGAGCGAGATGCCGCGCAAGTCTTGCACCAGCGCCATGCGCGGCGTGCTGGCGTCGTCCGAGAAATCGATGCTCAGCGCGCCAGTGCCGTTGCCGCCGTACAGCGTGGCCGAGAGCGGCTTGATGCTGGTCTTGCCTGCGTCGGCCAGCAACACCGCATGCACGTTCGCGGCGCGCAGGCCGCCCACGGTCAGCTCGCCCACTTGCAAGGTGCCGCTGGCGCGCAGCCGGGCCAGCGCCGACAGGTCGATGGGCTGGTCCGGCGCGCTGCTGCCTGCCGTGTCGCCAGCCGTCGCGCCAAGCGGCGCGGTAGCCGAGGCCGCCTCCACCGTGCCCGTGCGTGCGCGGTAGCGCGCCAGGTCGACCCGGTCGATATCGATGTCGAGCTGCAGCAGGCCGCCGCGCAGCGCGCCTTTGCCGCTCACGCTGCTGTCGTCGATCTTGCCTTTGAGCGCGGCGGCGATCGCTTCCTTGCCGAAGTCGATCTCGATGCTGCCTTTCAATTTGGCGCGCGACTCGATACCGGCCCGGCTGGACAGGTCGAGATTGGCGTCGAGCTCGGTCATCGCCACCCGGCGCGTGTCGCGGTCGAGCGAAAAGCCGCTTTCGAAAATGAGCACGGTGTTGAGCGCCGGCTTGTCGACGCCGATATTGGCCGACAGCGCCACCCGGCTCGGCACCCCGTGCGCGATCGGCCCGGAATCGATGTTCAGGCGCGCGATGTCGACCACGCGCCCGGCCTTGCGGTCGTCGAAGCGCAGGTGGGCGTTGTCGACCCGGATGCTGTCGACCGCGAAGCGCACCTTGGCCGGGCCGGCGCCGGCATTGCCGGCCGCGCCCGCCTGCTGGCCGGGATGTTTGACGCGTGCGGCGGTCAGGTCGTCGATATTCATGCTGCCATCGGTCTGGCGCACCAGGGTGGCGCGCATGCCGCGCAGTTCGATGCGGTCGACCACGACTTCCTGGCGCAGCAGCAGCGGCAGCAGCGCGAACGACAGGCGTACGCTGTCGAGTGCGGCGAATTCGCCCTTGCCTCCCAGTTCCGACAGGCTCGCCTTGCCCAGGTTCACGCCCAGGCGCGGATACAGCGCCAGCCGGATATCGCCGCCGATGGTCAGCGTGCGCCGGGTCTTTTCGTGTACCCGCTCGACGATGGCGCTCTTGTAGGCGTTCGGGTCGAAGCGCGCCGCCACGATGCCCACGGCGCTGCCCAGCACCAGCACGGTGGCGCCCAGCGCGATGACGGCGATCCTGATGCGTGCTTGCATGGCGAAACTCGGAGGCTGGAAAGGCGTCGAGTGTAGCACCGGGCAAGCCCGATGGCATGCCCCTGTTTTCGATATACTTTCGCCATTTTCAACACTCCCGGAACCGGAATATGGCGAACGACGCTAACGCGCAGGCAACCACCGTCATCGGCTGGCATCACGATGCCGACGCCGCTTTTGCCGAGGCGCGCGCCACGGCCAGGCCGGTGTTCCTGTATTGGGGAGCCATGTGGTGTCCGCCCTGCAACCGGCTCAAGGCGTCGGTGTTGTCGCAGCCCGGCTTTGGCTCGCTGGGGACTGCGTTCGTCCCCCTGCATCTTGATGGCGATGCTGCCGGCGCGCAGCGCGCCGCCGATCGTCTGCAACTGCGCAGCTATCCGACCCTGGTGCTGTACCGCCCCGACGGCGCTGAAATCACGCGCCTGCCATGCGAACTGACAGGGCCGCGCTTCCTTCACCTGCTGCAACTGGCGCTGGCGGCGCCGTTGACCGCGTCGGAATCGCTGCAGGCCGCCCTGTCGGGCCAGCGCGCGCTGGCGGCCGACGCATGGCGCCTGCTGGCGTGGTATTGCTGGGATACCGACGAAGACCGGTTGCTGGCCGGCCGCGACCTGGCCGCCACCTTGGCCATCTTGCGCGCGGCTTGCGACGAGCCCGCATCGGCACTGCGCCTGGCATGGCACGCGCTGCACGCGGCGGTCGCGGCCAAGGCCGCGCCGGACCAGTACCAGGCCAGCGCCATGCTGCTGCGTACGCTGGCCGACCCGCAAGCGGTGCTGGTGCAGGTCGACCTGGTGACCGGCTACGCGGTCGAGCTGGTGCGCGGCTTGACCGCGCCGCAGTCGGCGCCGCGCCTGGCATTGACGGCGGCATGGTCGGACGCGCTGGAGCAGCTGGCATCATCCGACGCCCTGAGCCCGGACGATCAACTGTCCGCCTTGCGCGTACGGGTGCGCATGGCGCGCCTCGGCAGCCCTGTTGCCGGGCTGGACGCGGCATCGCTCAACGTGCGTATCGGCATGGCCCTGGCCAGCGCCAATGACCACGTGCGGCGCCATCAGATCCTCAACACCGCAGCCGGCCTGCTGGTCGATGCCGGCCTGCCGGACGAGGCCGAGGGCCTGCTGCTGGCGGCCGTGGCTTGCTCGCTGGCGCCGTTCTACTTCATGCACACGCTGGCGAGTGTCGCCAAAAAACGCGGCGACACTGTAGCCATGCTCGACTGGTACCAGCGCGCCTGGGAACAGTCCAGCGGCCCCGCCACGCGCCTGCAATGGGGCGCCACCTTCCTGCTGGCGCTGCTCGAGGCCACACCGGCCGAGGCGGGCCGCATCGGCGCCGTCGCCGCCGCGCTGCTGCCCGGGCTGGAAGGCATGCTCGACGCCAACTGTGGCCGCAACGGCGCCCAGCTCACACGCATGTTGAGCAAGCTGACCGGCTGGAATGGTGCCAGCGAGCAAGTCGAAATGTTAAAAAAGTCCTTGTCGGCGCACGTCAAGGAATAAATTTAGGGAACCTGTTCCAGATCAGACCCTCAAATGATATTTGAGGTGAAAGACGATGGCACGACCCGAGTTCGCGAGCGACGTTTCGCGCGAAGAGTTTGAAGCGGTACGCGGCATGCTGGAAGCGGCGCGCCGCAAGACGCGTCCGCGCAAGCACGATTTGTACGATGTGTTTTGCGCAATGTTGTACTTGCTGGAAACTGGCAGCGCCTGGCGCGGCGTGCCGGAGGGCTTCCCGCCCTGGCGCACGGTGCATGAATATTTTACCCAGTGGACGGCGCGCCGGCCCGGTGAACCGATGTTGCTGGAAGTCGCGCTCGAGCAGGCCGGCCGCCCGGCCACCGTCGCGGCCCTGCACAAGGTACTGGGACGCCGTTAGCCTGGCGCCGGTTCGGCCCCCGCAGCAGCCGCAGGCGCCGCTGCGGCTGCCTTTTCGAACGTCACTGTTTTTTCATCGATGAAAAAGGTGCCGACCGGCTGCCCCAGCGCAGTCGGCTTCGGCTCGGCCAGCTGGGTGCAGGTGAGCGTATCGATCTGGATCAACTCGCCGCTCGAGCGCACCGAATACACATCGTCGCCGTTCGAGAACAGTTCGACCGACACCTCCTCGAGCGGTACGCTTTCCATCGGAAACGCGCGCTGGCATTCCGGCATGTGCGAGGCCACCAAGGTGAGTGTCATCTGCTTTTTCCAGAAGTATTCCTGCTCGGCGCGCACGGTGATCACGTGCTCGTTGCTGCTCTCGGTAATGTAGTAGGTGGCCGAGCCCTTGATGCAGCCGGCCAGCAGCAAGGGCGTCAGTACAATCGCGAACCTGCGCATGATCGCTTTCCTGTGGAGTAATGCCAGCAAGTATAGATCAGAACTCGGTGCCCATGGTCAACGACAGGCCCGCGCGGCGCGGCCTCGGCAACGTGCTTTTGAACTCCGGCGAACGGCGCGACACGCGCAGTTGCAGGAACCAGGGGCCGTGCCGCCCGCTGCGCGTGTAAGGGAAATTGAAGCGCATGCCGGCGCTCAGGGCGCGTACAAAATTGCGCCGGCCCGCCATGGCGTCGTCGCCGGCATGGCGGTCGTTCAGGAAGGCATGTTGCTCGCGCATGCGCGCTTCCAGGCTGCCGAACGCGGCGCATTGCAGCCACGGCACCACGCAGGTCGGGGACGAGGACGAGGACAAGGAGCTGGTGGCGAACGGCGGCAAGGGCGTGTCCAGGGCGCTCCGTGCCAGCAGGCGCGCCATTTCCAGCGGCGCGGCGGAGGCCCCGTCGTGCCCCAGCATGATCGTCAGGCCGCCCACCGCGTAGTTGCTGTCGTTGCCGTTAGCCATGCCCCACCAGGCGCTGGAGGACAGGCGCAGCGCGCGTCCGAGTCCGACTGCGGCCGGCTTCGTGATGCGGGCCGCCGCGCCGGTGTAATAGCGCGGCGGCTCGGTCAGCCAGGCGCTGTCGGCGATGCCGAAGCGGGCCGGGTCGTCCGGGAAGCGCGGCTGCGCCATCGCAGCGCCGCAGGAAAGGGTGAGCGTGGCCGCCAGCCACGCTAAAGATGCACTGGGTAAAGTAGCCATGACCGTCACCGCCTCGTTGAAAAATACTACGGAGGAGTTCGATTTTAGGCGCGCCGCGCCGGCCCGGTTTGGCATGGCGCAGGTGCGCCGCGATGGCCTGCCGACACAGTAAGATTAGTGCCGCTTGTGCTTCCAGAAGCGATCGAGCAGCGGCTTGACGCTGGTGCCATGCACGACGATCGAGAGCATGATGACAACCACCGTAATCTGGATCAGCTCGCGCGTAAGCGAGGCCGGCAGGCCGTGGTTGAGGGCATACATCAGGTAATACAGCGAGCCGATGCCGCGCACGCCGAACCAGGCGGTAATGCCGCGGATGCGCAGCGAGCTGTCCGAGCCGGCCAGGCCGATCATCACGCTCAGCGGCCTTGCCACGGCGAACAGGAACAGGGCCGTGCCGACGCTGCGCCAGTTCCAGTCGTGCAGCGACACCATGCCGCCCAGTAGCAGCACCAGGGTCAGTTCCGACAGGCGTTCCAGATGCTCCTTGAACACCAGCGACTCGGCGCTGACGGTCAGCGGCACCTCGACCGGCGGCGCCTCGGCGCTTGGCGCTCCGGCGCCCGGATCTTCCCTGGCTTTTTCGGGCACCAGCAAGCCCTGGCGGTCCTTGTGGGCGCCGGACAACACCAGTTCCGTCTGGCGCAAGGCCACGCCGGCGAAAAACACGGCCAGGAACCCCCAGGCCACGAACACCACGCTCAGGCCGTAGACGACGCCGATCAAGCCCAGGCCGACCAGGTCGTCGAGCACTTCGTGCTTGGGGTCTTTGCCGCGCAGCATCCATCCGATGCGGCCCAGCGCCGCCCCGCCCAGGGTGCCGATGGCGATCGCGGCCAGCGTGGCCCAGAGCACGTCGACCAGCACCCAGCGCCAGCCGAAGTCGCCCAGTTCATGCGCGCCGAGCAGGCCCAGGCCCAGCATCACGAAGGGGAAGGCCGAGCCATCGTTCATGCCCGCTTCGCAGGTGAGGGTAAAGCGCAGCCGGTCGCGGTCGTCCGGATGGCGCACCTGGACGTCGGTCGCCAGCACCGGGTCGGTGGGCGCGAGGATGGCGCCGAGCAGCACGCCCGCGCCCAGCGGCAAGTCCAGCACGTAGTAGCAAAAGGCGGCAATCAGGCCCACGCTCAGGCTCATCGAGACCCAGGCCAGGCGGATTGCCGGCATCCAGCGCTGGCGCGAGATCGGCACCGGCATCTTGACCCCGGCCGAGAACAGCGAGACCAGCACGGCGATTTCGGTGAGGGTTTCGAGCAGGTGCGCTTGCTCGACCGGGCTGAAGGTGAAGATGCCCAGCACCATCGGCCCGAGCCCGAGCCCCACGCCCAGATAGACGATGGCCGACGTGAATGGCAGGCGTGAAATGCTGGTGGCCATCAGGCCCCGCGCCAGCATCAGGCAGCCGATCAGGATGAACCAGTGGGTAGTCGTCATGAGAAGCTTCGGCGCGAGGATGGGAGTGGGCCGATTCTACAGAAGACAACTGTTTCCCTGCACGCTGTTGCCGTACGGATCGAAGCTCCCGTGGCGTGCGCCCGCCAACAAAAAAGCCGGGACAATTTCCCCGGCCGCTCCCCCGGCGCGCAGGCTGCCAGCGCGGCACCAGGCGGGTTGCCTGGCGCGTCGCCTAGCGCTGGTAGGCGCCGATATCGATCGGCGCGTCCTTGTCGCGCGGCTTGCCGGCGATGTCGGCCGCAGCCGCGTGCTCGCCGGTACCGTGGCCGACCCCGGGCGAGCCGGCGCGCAGGCGGAAGTCGGGCAGCGCGCCTTTGCCGTAGCGCATGAACTCGGGCGCTTGCGCCACCGTGCCCAGGTGCTTGAGGCCATTGTTCAATTGCCAGTCGGCGGCGGCGTTCAGGTACACCAGGTTGTTACGGTAGCTGTTATGCGGGCCGGTCGATCCCTGTTCCGAAATGCCGTATTTGTTGTCGTACACGATGTTGTTGTGGACGTTGGTGAAATCGTTCGGCCCCTTGATGTAATAGGCGTCGCCGCCGCCGACCAGGATGCCCGTCATCGAGCGCGCGATCGTGTTGTGGCTGACGATGACGTTGGTGGCGTCGTGCCACATCTGGATGGCCGCGCCGCCGATGGTAAACAGCACGTTGTTGGTGACGCTGCCGGTGGTGCTCATGTTGATGCCCTGCACGAAGCGACAGTCGGTCGGGCCGATGTCATGCACGGTATTGCCGCTGACCGTGCTCAGGCGGCCCTTGTAGTAGCTGTCGACGCTGATCCCGGCCGCGCCGGCGCTGGTGCAGGGCACGTCCTGGCCGACGTGATGCACGTGGTTGTTGCGGATCTGCGAGTCCGAGCCGGCGTTGTAGATGCCGTAGGTCCAGCGCACGCCGCCGTGGGCGTTGCGCCCGTCGACCTGGAAGCCGACGATGTCGACGAAGTCGCCACGGTTTTCCCAGGCCATCTTGGTGAGCGAGCCGCGCGGCGGCACCAGGCGGGCGCCGCCGCGCATGGTGGAGATGTACGAAATGCGCCGTCCGGCGCTGCCGCTCATGGTGGTGCGAAAGCCGCCCGCGTAGGTGCCCGGCGCCACATGCACGGTCGTGCCGGGCAGGGCGACCCTGGAGGCGCGCACGATGGTTTCGAAGGGCTGGGTCGCGGTGCCGGGATTGGCATCGGAACCGTTGCTGGCGACGTAGTAGTGGTAACTGGCGCCCTGCGCGGCAACGCTATCGGCAGAGGCGCTGGCCGCTGCAAGCGGCAGGGCCAGGCCGACGAGCAGCGCCGCCGGCAGAAGTGGGTGGTGGGGCCTGGATCGGTTCATCAACAAAGTCCTTTTTGCCGGATCGTGCTGGGAGGTGGAGGCGGATGCCGGAATCGAACCGGCTTCCCCAGCTTTGCAGGCTGGTGCATTGCCATTTTGCTACTCCGCCATGAAGCTAGTGTCCACCCGCGCCGGTCCGCGCTGTGCCGACTGGATCAAACAAACTGTTTGTACGGCGCCCAAAGAAAAGCGGCCCGCGCGGGGCCGTTTTTGCTGTGGCAGCCAAAGAAAAGCGGCCCGCGCGGGGCCGCTTTTGCTGTGGCAGCCAAAGAAAAGCGGCCCGCGCGGGGCCGCTTTTGCTGGAGTGAACGCTGCCGCTTACTGCGCGACCGCCTGGTCGTCGGCGCCGGTCGCGCCGCCTTCGGCACGGTGGTAATTGTTGATCACATAGCGGCTGGCGAGGTTGGCCACGCGGGTGAGCATCAGGTTGTCATGCACACCGAGGGTAAAGCCGGCCGACATGGCGCCGGCGCGCTGGAAGAATTCGGGATTGGCAATTTTTCGGCCCTTGTTGTCGGTGATGTTCAGGCGCAGCAGCACGCCGGAACTGCCGGCCAGCGGCCCCAGGAACACGCGCTTGGCGCCGCGCTTGAAGCTCATCTGTTCGATGACGGGCTGGATCACCAGGGTGCGGCCGTTGGCCTTGCGCGCGTTCCATTCCAGCAGCGAGGCCGACAGGTCTTTTTGAATATTCGCCTCGATCTTGTTCAGCCCATCCGGATCGGCCCTGGCATCGGGTCCGAACACCACCGGCCGCACGTCGATCCGGCCGAACCCCGAAAACGCTTCGGAGGGCGGCGGATTATTGGTCGAAGAAGCCTTGATTTTGGTGGCGCCGCAGCCTTGCAGCAATACCGCACCAAACAGGCATGAAGCAAACAGCACTGCTTTGGAGGTAATGTTCATGTAATTCCTTCGTGTCGTCGTTTGTATAAGGGGCCGGCAGGTGCGGACAGTGGCGATAATATAGTAAATCGATCAGCATTCACGAATAAATAACTTCCCGGCGGAAACACAACACAGGCTGGAACAAGCCGGGCCGGGGCCCGTCTTGCCTAGTGTAAGCGACACCATGAAGGGCGGGAATCAGGTATATTTCATTTTTACCGATAGCTATCAGAATCGTCAGCGGAAGATAGCGGCGGGACTGCGCCAGACGTGTATTGAGCGCCCCTGGCTTGAATGTCCGGGGCCGGCGCCATACCTGGAAACCATGATCGTGCTTGATGCCCCAGTCCCCGCCGATGAAAGCGCGCGCATGGCCGCACTGTGCGGCCTGAATATCCTCGACACGCCGCCCGAAGAGCGCTTCGACCGCATCACGCGTACCGCCCAGCGCACGTTCGGCTGCCCGATCGCGCTGGTTACCCTGGTCGACAGCGAGCGTCAGTGGTTCAAATCGCGGCGCGGTCTCGAGGTGCCTGAAACGCCGCGCAATATCTCGTTCTGCGGCCACGCGATCCTGCGCGATTTTCCCTTCATAATTCCCGACGCGGCCCTCGACCCGCGCTTTGCCGATAATCCGCTGGTGCTCGGCCCTCCGCATATCCGTTTTTATGCCGGCATTCCCCTGCGCGCCGCCAATGGCGCCTTGGTCGGCACCCTGTGCCTGATCGACCAGGTCTCGCGCAGCTTTTCCGACGACGATCTGGCCACCCTGTGCGACCTGGCGCAATGGGCCGAACTTGAACTGAATGTATGCACCATCAAGCAGGCCACCCGGATCAGCCGCGAAAAGGAAGCGCGCCTGCAAGCCATCGTGGAACACGCGGGCGACGCCATCATCACCATCGACGATCACGGCCTGGTCGAAACTTTCAATCCCGAGGCGCAGCGCCTGTTCGCTTACCGGGCCGACCAGATGATCGGCGCGCCATTCAATGTGTTAATCGCGCGGCATTACCGCGCCGCCGCCGGCGCTTATGCGTACGCACTGGCGCGCGACGGCATCGGCGAGGGCGTGCGCATCAACCGCCAGGTTGTCGGGCAGCGCAGCGACGGCACGCGTTTTCCGGCCAACCTGGTGGTCAGCGAAATGCATATCGACGGGCGCCGCGCTTTTACCGGCCTGGTCCGCGATATTTCGGCGCGGCGCCGCAATGCCGATGAAATGAAACGCCTGAACCGGCGCCTGGCGGAAACGCTCAGCCTGCAGCAGGCGATTTTGAACAGCAATAACTACGCCATCATTTACGTGAATGCGCATGGCCAGGTCATCATGTTCAACGATGGCGCCCAGCGCATGCTCGGTTATTCCGAAGCCGAGATGCGCACCCAGGCTTCGCTGCTGGTGCTGCACGACCCGGCCGAGCTGGAAGCGCGCGTGCATGCGCTCTCGCTCGAACTGGGGCGCCCGATCCGCCCCGGCCCCGAGATGTTCATCGCCAAGGCGCGCGCGGGCATTCCCGATGAAACGCAATGGACCTATATCCGCAAGGATGGCAGCCGGCTGCCGGTGCTGCTGTCGATTTCCGCCGTCTGGGACGATGAACACGCGCTGGCGGGCTTTGTCGGCATCGCGCAGGACATCAGCGAACGCAAGAAAATGGAAAACATGAAGAATGAATTCATTTCCACGGTCTCGCATGAACTGAGAACCCCGATGACCTCCATCAAAGGTTCGCTCGGCCTGCTGGCCGGCGGCGCGGCGGGAGAAATACCGGTGCGCGCCAAGGTCCTGCTCGATATCGCCAGCAAGAATTGCGACCGCCTGGTGCGCCTGATTAACGACATTCTCGATGTCGAGAAAATCGAATCCGGGAACATGCGTTTCGAACCGGTGGTGCAGCCCTTGCGGCCGCTGGTGGAGCAAGCCATCGCCGCCACCCACGCCTTCGCCTCGCCCTTTCGCGTCAGTTTCGACCTGCGCTCCGATAACGGCGAATTGATGGTCGCCGCCGATTCCGACCGGCTGATCCAGGTGATCGTCAACCTGCTGTCGAACGCCGCCAAATTCGCGCCCGCCGGCGGCGTGGTCGAGGTGCGCTTGCTGCGCCTGCCCGGCTATGCGCGCCTGTCGGTGACCGACCACGGCCCCGGTATTCCGGTCGGGTTCCGCGAGCGCATTTTCCAGAAATTTGCCCAGGCCGATGCGTCGGACAGCCGTCCGAAAGGCGGCACCGGCCTCGGCCTGAATATCTCGAAAGCGATTATCGAGCGGCATCGCGGGCGCATTGATTTCGTCAGCGAATGCGGCGTGCGCACCGAATTTTTCTTTGACCTGCCGCTCGCGGCGCTGGCGCCATCAACGCCTTTTTCCAGGACGCCCCTTTCATGACCGACCTTTCCCTTGTCCTGTACGTCGAAGACGATCCCGATATCCAGACCGTGGCCCAGATGGCGCTGGAGATGGTCGGCGGCTTTACTTTGCGTACCTGCAGCTCCGGGCGCGAAGCGCTGCTGGCGGCGGCCGAATGCCAGCCGGACCTGCTTTTGCTGGACGTCATGATGCCGGGGATGGATGGCATGGCGACCCTGGCCGAACTGCGCAAGCTGCCCGGCACCAGCGCCACCCCGGTCATTTTCATGACGGCCAAGGTGCAGGCCAGCGAAGTGGCGCATTACCGCTCGCTGGGCGCCATCGGCGTGATCGCCAAGCCGTTCGATCCGATGCAATTGCCAGTGCAGGTGCGCGCATTGTGGGACGAGGCCATGGGATGAGCGCGCCAACCGACCTGCAAGCGAAGCTGGCCTTGCTGGCGCAGGGATTTCGCACGCGCCTGCCGGCCCGTTTCGCGCAGATGAATGCGGCGTATGCGCTGTGCCAGGGCGATTTGACCGACAGAACGCACTGGGAGGAGCTGTACCGCTTGTTGCACTCGCTGGGCGGCGCGGCCGGCACGTTCGGCGCGGCCGAGATGGGGCTGGCGGCGCGCCGCATCGAAAAAAAAATCAAAACGATGCTTGCCCAAACCGATTGGAGCATCGAGAATCTGAATGATATCGGCGCCGACCTGGCAGCCCTTGCGCACATGATGCCGCCCGCGCCGGCCGCGTGAAGACATCGCAGGCACGAAGAGGACATCATGGATACATCGACGATCTACAGCAAGACTTCCAAAGGCATGACGGAGCTGAAAAACGGGTGCAAGAACCTGTCGCGCGATCCGGCCCGCGTGCTATCGATGATTAACGGACGTTCCAGCGTACACGATTTTCTCGCGCTCGGCGGGATGCCGCTCGTCAAGCTCGTCAGCGAACTCGACGCGCTCGCCAAACAGGGCCTGATCCGCGTGTTCGGCGGCGCGCAGCACACCCTGCCCGCCGCCCGGCAGCAGCTAGCCTTGCACGAGGATGGATTCGCGTTTTCGGACATCCTGCCGACCCTCGACGTGACCGAGCTGAGCCCGCAAGAAAGCGTGGAAGCCTGGGCCCAGGCGCGGCGCGGCGCCACGGAGTTGAAAAATACCGGGTTCTATTCTTACGGGAACAAGGCGCAAATAGGCGCGAGCAAACATGCGCTGACCGCCCTGGTGGTGGAAGATGATGATGAACTGTCGGAATTGCTGGTGGTGTTGCTGAGCGAGAAGGGCTTTACCGTGCATGCGGTCGGCGACATGAACGATGCGCTGGCGGTGATGCACACCGCGATGGCGCCCGATCTGGTGCTGCTCGACATCGTCTTGCCCGGGCTCCCCGGCAAGGATGGCTTCGACCTGCTGGCCGCGATCCGCCGCAACGAGGGCTGGGCCAAGGCGCCGGTGGTGATGGTGACCTCGGAGGTATCCGACGACCAGGTCATGAAAGGCTTGAAGACCGGCGCCGATGCCTACATTTTCAAACCCTTCAAATGGGAAACGCTGTATTCCTGCATCCAGAGCGTGGTCGGGATCTGAGGCGGGCGCGCAGGGCCGGCTTGCCGCCCCGGCCTTGTCCTTCATTGCAGTGAGCGCGCAAGACGTCGCATCGCATTTCATCCGCATCGTTGATCTCCTCCCCGGCCCGTCTTTGTCCCCTTGCGCACATAGCGCCCGCTGCGATTCATCGCCAGCCAGAAAGAAAGCTTGCGTGTTGGCTAGCGAGCGCTCAGAAAATGCCTACACAGCTAGCCTGAATTTTGCACAAAAAAGGGCAAGAATGCCGTAAGTGATTGATAGAATGGGAGTTATCTAAAAACCTACCCTATCAGCACGAACACACCTTGCCCGACATGAATTCTACCCTAGAGCAGCTCCGTTTTGCATCCATTCCCGCTCATAGCGTTCGCGCCGATTTCGCCGGCGGCGGCTTGTCGTCCGACCTCGGTCCGGTTTTGCTACGTGGTGTCGACCTCCAGATTGGATTGACCAAGCGCCTCGCCGCAGCCTTGCCTGACCGCCGTCATCAGAGCTATGTCGACCATTCTTATCACGATATTTTGACGCAACGTATCTACCAAATCGGCT
>NZ_WHJF01000479.1:0-321 GCF_011682185.1 Massilia genomosp. 1 | reverse complement strand
CGGCCGTGAAAAAGGCGTTCGAATGCCGCTGCGGCGCGCCCACCTGCACCGGCACCATGCTGGCACCGAAAAAACGCAAGCGTCGCTGAGCCGCTTGCCGCTTGATTGCTTGCCGGTGTGGTATCGATTACACGCCGTCCGGCGCTTGGGCGGTATCGATCATCAAGTATATTGGGAAATATGTGTTATAATTAAGCAACTTTTATCATATTGAAATCCTTATTCATGCATTATTTGACGATTGATGCGCTGCCTGATTTGAGCGCCGCGCAGATGGCCAGCGCCCATGTCTTGACGTTCCAGCCTTACGGCCCGTTTGGA
>NZ_WHJF01000478.1:0-321 GCF_011682185.1 Massilia genomosp. 1 | reverse complement strand
GGAGTCCGGCCAGGTCCATGCTGGCGCTCCAGTGCGGCAGGCCGTTGTAGAACACCAGCGGCAGCACCGGCGGCAACAGCAAGCCAGGGGACAATGCGTGACGCTTGACCAGGTCCTGGTACAGCAAGCCGATATAGGTTTGCATGCGCAGCGCCATCCAGCGGTCCACGCCGGACTGGCATTCCAGGAGGATGTACACGTAGAGAAACTCGTCGCCCAGCCGCACGCGCCAGACGATATCGTCCTCGCGGGCCGACAAGCGCTCGCTCACATACGCCGGATTGACCCGCTCGAAGGCCGACAGCGGGATCTCGTCGAACC
>NZ_WHJF01000477.1:0-322 GCF_011682185.1 Massilia genomosp. 1 | reverse complement strand
GCTTCATTGACTGTCCCGTTCAATTGGGTAGGGACGCTATCGCCCGCGACATTCCGATTCAAGTTGAAAAGGTCCTGCATCGGAAAAGCGGCGCTGCGGCGGTGGTTTGTGCAACATTCAGGCTAGATAACTCCCATTCTATCAATCACTTACGGCATTCTTGCCCTTTTTTATGCAAAATTCAGGCTAGGCGACGCGCTAGCCTGAATTTTGCACAAAAAAGGGCAAGAATGCCGTAAGTGATTGATAGAATGGGAGTTATCTAAAAACCTACCCTATCAGCACGAACACACCTTGCCCGACATGAATTCTACCCCAGAGC
>NZ_WHJF01000476.1:0-323 GCF_011682185.1 Massilia genomosp. 1 | reverse complement strand
GTACGGGTATTTGCTCAAGCCGCCGCTCATGCCGCCGCCGTAAATCAGGGCCAGCTTCTCGCGCAGGATGTCGGTGATGCGGATGTTGATCACTTCCAGCATCGCCTGGAAGCGCATCGCTTCGTCGTCCGAGTACGGCGCCTCGCCGCTGAAGTTGAGCGATACGCTGCTCTTCGCTTCCGAGCCGCTGCGCACTTCCTTCTTCACCACGCCGCGCACCGGACGCACGCCGGCATCCTTGTAGCCGATCTCGATATCGCCCACCGGCAGTGCGCCCAGGTAAGTGGCCAGCAGCGGCTTGACCTTGGCCATGTCGAAACTGC
>NZ_WHJF01000475.1:0-323 GCF_011682185.1 Massilia genomosp. 1 | reverse complement strand
CGTCACAAAGGCATCGCCGCCGGTGACAATGATCGGTCTTCCGGATCCAGAAGTTGGGCCGGCGGGGCTTCCAACGACCAAGTGGGACCATTCGGTACCCGCCCCAGTATTGACGCCGACCATGTTGTGTCCGATTGGTCTCCCAGGCCTAAAGGCCAGGCTTACTGATGAGTTCGCGCCTTCGGCGGCCGCCGCCATGGTGCGAGTTTCCACCGTCATGGCATGCGCTTCAAGAGCGAATGGAAGAACGTCCACCGCTAGCTGCAATGCGGCCCACCCGCGACTCGTATCCAGACCAGTTACGGTGGTACCCGTTACAAGAC
>NZ_WHJF01000474.1:0-323 GCF_011682185.1 Massilia genomosp. 1 | reverse complement strand
TGTGGAAGTGCAGTAATGCATTAAGCTAACTGATACTAATTGCCCGTACGGCTTGTCCCTATAACCTTAGCAGGTACAGAGATAAGAAAGCGCGTTGTGCTTGTGTTGATACGCAATCACTACCCAAGTAATAGTCGCCGCATGCGGCGACGAAAAAACGATACTTCTTCCAGATTCAAGCTAGTGCTGCCCGATTGGGAGCACCAGCTGACCAAGTTATGCCTGATGACCATAGTAAATCGGTACCACCCCTTCCCATCCCGAACAGGACCGTGAAACGATTTTACGCCGATGATAGTGCTGCAACCAGTGTGAAAGTAGGT
>NZ_WHJF01000473.1:0-324 GCF_011682185.1 Massilia genomosp. 1 | reverse complement strand
TGCGCGACAAGGTGATTTTTTCGGAGGGCGAGTAAATCGATTCGCCCGGCCGCGGCAGCGAAAACGTCACCTCGCGCTGCCAGCCATCGAGCAGCACGACCTGGCCGCCGCCCACTTGCAGGGCATCGGAAATCGGCGTGCTCCAGCCCGCGCCCAGCCATCCCGCCTGGCCCTGGGCCGAGCTGTAGTTGCGCTGCCATACCAGCCCGAGCGCCGCAGGCAGCGCAAAGTCCAGGTCGAGCTCGCCCGCGAGGATTTTGCTGCCGGATAGCGGATTGACGGGCTGGGCCACCAGCAGGCAAGCCGGACAAGGCCGGCGTGCCT
>NZ_WHJF01000472.1:0-324 GCF_011682185.1 Massilia genomosp. 1 | reverse complement strand
CGGTAACGCAGCCAGCCAAGTTTGGGCAGGAAGATGCGGCTGTTGGCCTCGTCAAGCTTGATCTGCTTCGGGTCCGGGTAGCGGAAAGTGTCGCCGCAACCCTTGCGCTTGAAGCTGGGGAAATCGGTCCGTTTCTCGAAGAAGTTCTTGTACGCCCTCTCCAAGCCCTTCAATGCATGTTGCAGCGGATGACACGGCGCGTCCTTCAGCCAAGGTGTGTCAGGACCAGTGCGCCACCCGGTCAATTGCTTCGCCATGGCGACATAGCCGATGAACTTGTTACCGGCCTCATGATTTTCTTTTTGCATCGCCAACGCCTTGTTG
>NZ_WHJF01000471.1:0-326 GCF_011682185.1 Massilia genomosp. 1 | reverse complement strand
GGCCGTCACTGTGCCGCTGAACAACGCCGTTGCCGTGGCGCAAAGCGTCGCCAGCGGCAACCTGGTTAACGAGTTCGATGTTGGCGCCAACAATGAAGTAGGCCAGATGCTGCGCGCACTGAAGGAAATGAACAATAGCCTGCGTGGCATCGTCGGCGATGTGCGCGTCAGCATCGACAACATCAGCGCGGCCACGCGTGACATCGCCTCCGGCAACAACGACGTCTCGGGCCGCCTCGAATCGCAGGCGTCCAACCTTGAAGAAACGGCGTCGTCCATGGAAGAACTCACGTCCACGGTCAAGCAAAATGCCGACAACGCCCACC
>NZ_WHJF01000470.1:0-327 GCF_011682185.1 Massilia genomosp. 1 | reverse complement strand
GGATGATTACACGTACGCCCGACAATAAAATTGTCTGGCGCTGGGACAATGGTGATCCGTTTGGCTTGACGCCCCCGAACGAAAATCCGAGCGGTGTTGGCACCTTTACCTTCAATCTGCGGATGCCCGGGCAGTATTACGACAAGAATACAAATTTGTTCTACAACTATTATCGGGATTACGATCCGCAGACAGGACGTTATGTGCAGAGCGATCCGATCGGGCTTGGCGGCGGGATCAATACGTACGGCTATGTCGGGGGAAATCCACTGACGTTCATTGATCCCTTTGGATTGGATTCGACCTGTATGGCCGCGTGCAAAGCGG
>NZ_WHJF01000046.1:0-53041 GCF_011682185.1 Massilia genomosp. 1 | reverse complement strand
CCGCTCCCGGAAACGATGTCAAAAGTACAGCACAAGAACGAACCCTAAAAACCCCACTACAACGCTCAAGATCACGACATACTTTGTTCAAAAACACACCCGACAAGTAGTCTGACACAGGGGGGTACTCACATTGTGTACCCGGATGGCGCCTATCTTCCAGTCCTCGTCGCGTTGGAACTCGACCCGCATCAGCGGAGTGGGAAAGGTGTCGAAGATCTGGCGCGCCAGATCGGCGAGCGGGGTATATTCGGTGGTGCCGAAATAGATATCCATGGAAAATTCGACAGGCATGGGACGCTTGCCCGTATGTTCCAGCGACTGGTTCAGCGCATAGTCCAGCTCGTCCGTGTCGAGTCCGTAGATCGCTTTGCGCGACAAGTCGTTGATGGTTTTTACCGATGGCAGCACGGCTTGGCCGCGGGCCTCGGCCAGTAGCGAGCAGTAATAGCCGACCGACAAATATTTGTAACTTCGGCACAGATTGACGACGGTCGTTTGCGGCGCGCCGCTGTGGTCCGTGGACCCCAGGTACTGCGCCGCTGTTACAACTTTGTACGGAGTCGCCGTATCGGGCCAATCCTTGAGCTGTTCGACGACAATGATCAGGCGCGATGCCGTGCTGCGCGAGCCGAGGGAAGCGAGGCGCGCAGCGGCGGGAGGTTCCTTCGGCTCGTCGTCGGTGGGAGCTGCTAACAGTGTCATTGCAGGGCGTGATAATTTGGTGCGCATGGTTTCCATGATGTGTCAAAAGGTGGGTTGAGCGGTCGCGAGACCGTAGGTGGAACTGCTGGAGCGGGGATATATCACCACCACCGCCTTGGTGGCGTTACGGCCATAGCGCGCCATGCGCTCGAAGTCTTTCTTCAGAATCGCCATGTTGATGCGCTCGTCCGCCGCCCGTCCGCTGGCATTGTCGGGATCGTGGATGAAAAAATAGCGTTCGTCGCATCCGGTGAGCACCACCCAGTGCGGCGCACGCTCGCGCGTGAGCCTGTAGGTCGAAATCAGTACCAGCGGAATGCCGCCATTAACATAGCAACGGGTCAGTTCGTCCGTGCCGGCAACACCGTGGTGAACCGCAATGCCGGCCTCGCGCACCTGGCGCACGAAATCGTCGTGCACCAGGGTGATGACGTCGCGCTTTTCTTCGCTGCGCACCGACTCGCGGAACAGGACCCCATCGCCATTGACGTAGATCTCGCTCGGGTAGCCGCGCCGGTGCGCCGCCAGGGCCAGCCCATAGGGTCCGCAGCCGCCGTGGCCGGCCGTCATGAAAATCGTGGTGGCCTCGCGCCAGAGCTGCAGTTCGAGCGTACGATCGAGCACCAGGGCATGGTCGAACGCCTTCATGGCCATCATCAGGCACGAAGCGCCGCAGGTAAAACCCAGGGTCTGGCGGTAATAGGTGGTCCGGGCCAGCTCGGGACGCAGGCGCGCGGTCAGCGATTTTTCGAAGCGCAGTGCGTCCATGCCATCGTCGTAGTAAGCGCCATGTTCGCCGAACACGGCATACCCATGGCCAAGAAAGAGCCGCTGCGACGCCAGGTTGTCCTTGCGGATCTCCAGGCGCATTGCCACGCAGTTGTGCGCCAGTGCCAGTTCTTCGGCGGCGCGCAGCAGTGCCGTGCCGACACCCTGGCCCAGCCAGTCGGGCGCTGTGGCGATCGAGTACACGCGCGCCAGCGACACGTCGGCCCGAAACAACAGGGTAAGGTAGCCGCGCGCCTGTCCGCCGGCGTCGTCGATCAAGGTCACGGAGTTGCCTTCGGTAAGCAAATGGCGAAAGCTACGGCGGCTGAGCCGGTCTGAATCGAAACTGGCCTCTTCGATGGCCAGCAAGGTTGCGATGTCTTCCGTGCAGGCCTGCCGGATCCGGCTCGATGCGACTTTGCGCTGCACGCCCGCCGCCTTGCGTTGCGTGTCCTGCTGATCAACGACAGCACTCATGTTGGCCTCCTCCTTGTGATTGGCTTGTTGGCTGCGGCAATCGTACACAGCGTCATATAAAAACGGCATCAAGAACACTGCTCAATGCGTAAACAAAGCGTAAACAGCGCCTCGGCGTGGAAGGCGCCAGTGCGTTTTTATGCTGCGTTTACAGCCGGCGGGAAACTTTTTAGGCCATCTTTACGGCTTGCTTGATACGCTGCTTGCAGTCAATCACCTATCACTGGCGGAGGCATCATGAACTCGTTTGCAACCCTGTATCCCTCATCCCGGCGCATCCCCGTCCGATCGGCGGCGGCCATGCACACCTGTACCATCCGTATGTCGGTCGATGCGCAATCGGTCACGACCTTGCGTCAGCTGGCCATGCGGGTTTGCGGCGACGCGCTGGAATTCATGCGCATCGCTATCTGCGCCGGCGGCGCCCACATCGAAGTCTGGCTGTGCGTGCGCCAGTCCTGTGTCAAGGTGCTCAGCGAAACCATTGCGCGCCAATTACCCGGCGCCCGGTTCAAGCAAGCTCCGCATCAAGCGCAGGCGGCGGCATGATCGTCGCCATTGCAAGTATCCAGGGGCAAGCCCTCAAAGCGCTGCTGGCGGCAAATCTGGCGGTGTTGCGGGCCCGTAGCGGGCGCACGATCTGCATGATCGATGTCGATCCGCGCCGCAGCGCTTATCGCTGGAGTTGCGAGCGCAGCGCAGCCGGCCACGGTCCATCCGTTCCCGCCCGCACCCTTGGCGCGCGTTCGCTGGCGCGCGAGATTGAAGACTTGAGCGCCGGCTTCAGCGACTTGCTGATCAATACAGGCGAGGTGGAAACCCAGGAAGCCCGTTCGGCGCTCATCGCCGCGCGCGTCGTGCTGGTGCCGGTGCAGGTCGGGAAAGTCGATCTCGATTCGCAATACCCGCTCATTGCGCGGCTCAATTCGGCCCGCATGTTCAATCCATCCTTGAAGGTGCTGTTCGTGATCGTATCGGACGGGTCGGCTCCGTCGCCGCAGCAGCTGGCGGCGGTGCGCCTGTATGTCGCCCACGTCATGTCGGCGAGCCTTGCGACGACGGTGCTGCATGCACCGTGCAGCCATGAGGACGGCCAGGGGCGCTGCGCGAGCGACGTGCAAACATGCGATCCGGACGCTGCCGCCGAACTGCATGCCTTGTATCGCGAAGTCTACACGCACTGAGCGCGACGTCGCACGCTCCCTCATTCCATCGCTTGCTTCCGATTATGAATTCTTTCACCAAAGCCCTGGCCATGAACGATCATCCCCCTTGTCGTTGGCATCGTCGAACCGTCCGAAGGAGGGCTTGCGGCAAGAGGCCGCCGGCAGGGCAGCATGGGCATATGAGGTATACGCTTTTCTGGATCACGCTCATTGCCGCGATCGCCGTGCTGGTGTTCCATATCGTGCAAGCCATCATCGCCGAAGGTGTTGCATGAATGGCGGCAAGGGCGAGCCGCTTGTGCTAACCGGCAAGCGGGTCAGGCTACGCTTGATCGAAGAGCGCGATGCGCCTGCGTTGTTCGATCTCTACTCGGACCAGGACGTCATGCGCTACTGGAACCACGCGCCATGGACAAGGCCGGAGCAGGCCGACAGGGCGGTTGAAGAAGCCCGCTCCGAGCATGCGAGCGGCATCAGTGTGCATTATGTCATCGAGCATTTGTCCACAAAAAAAGTCATTGGCAGCTGCGCCCTGTACGCAGTCGAACAGAAAACCCGCTGTGCGGCGCTCGGATACCTGCTGGCCAAGTCGTGCTGGGGCCAGGGCTACCTGTCGGAAGCGATGCAGCGCTTTCTTGATTACGCATTCATGCAACTGACACTTGCCAGTATCCATGCCGATATCCATTCCGGCAATGCCGCCTCTGCTACGGCGTTGCTCAGGCTCGGGTTTCGGCACGACCGGGACAGGCGCGCCAGTTGGATTGTCGGCGGCGCACAATGCGCCATCGCCTCGTATCGCCTCACGCGGCGCGACTGGCTCGAGAGTGCAGCCCATGCCACCGCGCACACAGCTGCGCCGCTTGATCAAGACCAGGCACAAGCTTAGCTGAGTCTTCTCTGAATGCGCGGACCTCGGCATCGGGTCAGTACGCCCGCCAGTTGCCTGGCCTTGCCCGACACAAGGTAGTGCAGCGGGTTGCCGGGCGTTCATTCACTGTATGGAAGCGGCGCCGGGGGGGGTAAGTATCAGGCTGTTACATGTTGCCACAGAGTACGCTCGATTGCCCGATTCGCATACAGATCCGTCAATTGGCGTCGCGGCAAAATGTAGCGCCGCCACCCCGATTTTTTAGAAACCCTACTACAACACTTGGCCATCGAAATATTTTTAGAACTGGCAAGATTTTTATGGTCTAATATTTACAAAGAGACATTCAAAGAACAGGTACACGTTTCCACGGCGATGCCTGTCGCGGATGTGCTGGACCGTCTATTCAATTTGCCGGAGATCTTATGCATTGTGTATTCACATACTTCATGCCAGGATGCAGCCATGAATAGGATTCGGGGAATATTCTCCGGGCCGGCGGTCAAAGTCGCGGTGATCCAGCTATGCATACTTCATAACCAACCGGACAAGAACCTGGACGCTGCGGTCAAGCTGATCCAGGAAGCCAAACTGGCCTCGCCCGACATCGTCTGCCTGCCCGCCGCATTCGCCACCGGCTTGAACTTCCCCTCCCTGAAACGCGACGCGCAAACGATCGACGGTCCTATCGTCAGCACCCTGCGGGCGCTGGCGGCCTCGCTCGGCATCGCCCTGGTGTTCGGCTTGCTCGAACGCGACGGCAACGATATTTACGATGCGGCCGTGTATCTGGACGAATCCGGCACAATTGCCGGACGGTATAGGAGAAACAGTATCTGGGATGGCGAGCGCGATTATGTTTCGCGCGGCGATCCGGCCCCGCTTATCGCTAGCAAGCATGGCAGGATCGGATTATTGGTCAGTTATGACGTGCGTTTCCCAGAGGCATCAAGGGGGTATTTCACAGAGAATGTCGATATCATTATCTGTGTCGCCAGCCTGTTCAATATTTATGGCTTTGCAGTTGAATCTTTATGCCGGGCCAGGGCCGCCGACAATGCCTGCTATTTCGTCTTCTGCAGTTGTGTTGGCGAAAATGGTTTTGCCATGTTGGAATATATGGGGGGCAGCCTGGTCGCCGATGGAACGGTCATGAAAGTCGATGAGAACCGCGAACTCGACTTGCTCGCCCGCGCAGGGCAACGGCAGCAAATCGTGCAGGCCGAGCTCTTGATCCGCCGCAAAAACAAGATCGGCAAGGAGCTTCCCTACAAAGCCGACTATCTCGACAACTGGCAGCGGCCTGCGCACGGGGAATTGCAGGCATGAACGATCTCGCGCCAAGCCGCGCCCTGTCGTGCCGCCTATGGCTGATCGACCTGTACCGCCAGATCTATTGGGACATGGTGCAGTTCTTCCGCTATCGCCTGATTGTCGTCTCCACCATGCTCACCTCGGTCTCCATGGTGCTGTCCTTCGGCTTCGGCACCTCGCACGTGCAAGCCATGGGGCAGGGCGGATCGAGCTATTTCGCCTTTGCCCTGCCCGGCATCGTGGGAGTCGGCATCATGTTCAGCTGCACCTACACCATCGGCTACGCCTTCATCGTCGACCACAACCGCCGCGCGATGGAAGATATCGTCCTCTCGCCGCTGTCGTATGGCGGCTTCCTGCTCGGTCGCCTGATCGGGATGATGCTCAAATGCTCGCTGCAGTTCATGGCGGTCTTGCTGCTGGCGTCCTGGATGTTCGGGGTCCACGTGGGCTTGCCGTGGCGCCTGCTGCTCGGCTTTGTCAGCGCCTGCCTGTTCTTCGGGGGCTTCGGCATCGTTGTGGCCTGCTTTACCAACGAAGTCTCGTTCGCCAGCGTGGTCAACCTGGTGCTGATACCGCTGACCTATATGTGCGGCGTGTTCTTCCCGCTCGAAAACTTCGGCTCGGCCCAATCGCTGATCGCGTGGCTGCCGCTCTCGGCCCAGGTCGATGTGCTGCGCTCGGCCATTTCGGGGGCGGCCGCCACCAGTTTCGCCCACAGCGCCGGCTTGTCGCTGGTGTATGCCGTGCTCATGATGGGAGGGGCGCTGTATGTTTTCAAGCACCGTGTCACCCGCCGCTAGCCTGCCCGCCGCCGTCCCGGCAGCGGGCCTGGCGCCGGTGCTGGAGGTGTGCGGCTTGCGCGCGGCGATCAACCAGCGCTTCGCCATCGCGGACGTCAACTTTACCCTGGGCCGCGGCGAGACCATCGCCATCATCGGGCGCAACGGTTCGGGAAAATCGTCGCTGCTGCGTTTGCTGTCCGGCCTGGCAAGTCCGGATGCGGGAACGGTGCGCATCGCCGGCCATGCCAGCACCGACTGGAACAAGACCGCCCGTCATCTGGGACTGGTGCAGCAATCGAAGGAGATGCCGGCCCATACCACGGTCGGCGAGTATGTCTTGCAGCAGATCGACCTGCGCCGCGCGCGCCGCGACAGCGCACCACGCTTGCTGGCCATGGCGGGCCTGAGCGATTTTCTGAAGCACGATGTGGCGGCTTTGTCAGGCGGCAACCGGCGCAAGCTGCACATCCTGTGCGCGCTGGCGCATGGTCCCGACCTGCTGTTGGCCGACGAGCCTTGCGCCGGCCTCGATGCGCAGTTCCAGAGCGAGGTGATCGACTATTTGAACGAGCTCAAACAGCAACTGGGCATGAGCATGGTGATCGCCACCCATCAGCTGGAAGAGGTCGAGGCGCTGGCCGACCTGGTCGGCGTGATGGCGGGCGGGCGCCTGCTGCGCCTCGAACGGTGCAAGCGGGAGCACCGCGCGGACGGCCCCGCGAGCGACACATTGGCGCTCGACTTCGCCGACCGCACGCTGGTGGCGCAGCAATGGACCCGCCTGGCCAGCCTGTTGCACGCGCTGCCTTACGTGGTCGATGCCACGCGCGAGGGCGAACGGGTGGCGCTACGCTGCCGCAGCGGCGACGCGGCGCTGCTGGCGCGGACGGTCGGGGCGCTTGCCGAGCACGAAATTCATCTTCGCAACATCAAGTGGGCCGAGCCCGGAATGAAGGAATTGATTCAGGGGCGTGGCATGGGCGATCGCTGGCAGCAAGCGGTGCGGTCGGAATAGTGGACGGTCGTGTAGCAAACAACGAGGAGAGACCTGTGATCAGCAATAACCGGGATTTGCCGTTTTGGAAAGAATATCCAGAGCGGGACAGCGAATGGGTTCGGCAATATCCGACCAAGCACGTTGCGGTTTCCGAAGAAGATGTGTTTCGCAAAGAGCCGATGGGCTTTTATGTCCATATCCCGTTTTGCAACCGGCTCTGTTTCAGCTGCCCCTACATCAAGCACCAGACCGACAAGAGCGTGACCCAGCGCTACGTCGATGCCTTGAAAAAGGAAATGTCGAACTATGCCGCGCGGCCGTATGTGAAAGAGCATCAGTTGACGGTCGGCTACATCGGCGGCGGCACCCCGACCGCCCTCAGCACCGAGCAACTGGTCGACTTGCTGACCCATATGAAGGCCGAGTTCGACATGAAGCCAGGCATGGAAATTTCCACCGAATCGACCCCGCTCGATATCTCGGAACAAAAGGCCAGCGCCCTGCTCGAACATGGCGTGAACCGCATCAGCCTGGGCGTGCAAACCTTCATCGACCAGGAACTCGAAGACCTGGGCAGGGCCGGCAACGCGGCCATGATCATCGATGCGATCAAGATGTTGCAACGGATCGGCGTGCCGCGCATCAATATCGACCTGATGCATGGCCTGAACGGGCAAACCATGGAAAGCTGGCATCAAAGCCTGCAGACCGCGGTCGACCTGGGCGTCTCCAGCGTGTCCTTCTATACCTATATGGAGTTCGCCCAGATCAGCACCAAGCGGCGCAAGTTGCCGCCCGTGCCGCCGCGCGAAACGGTCGACGAGATGTTCATCTATGCCGCCCAATTCCTGACCAGGAATGGCTACGAAGGCTACTTCGGCGACTGCTTCGCCTTGCCGGGCCAGCGCCCGGCCTACGGCAGCGTCACCTGGACCGAGGAATTCCCGATCATCCCGATGGGTCCCACGGCGACCGGGCACTTGAAGGATTACTGGTATTTCAACGAACCGAGCATCGAGCTGTATATCGAGGCCGTCAATGCCGGCCGCCTGCCGATCGCCATGGGCAAGCAGATCAGCGCGGAAGAATCGCTGCGCCGCGCCGTGATGCTGGGCATCAAATCGTCGCGCCTGGACCGCCAGCGCTTTCGCGAACTGCACGGGGTCGATTTCGCCCACCTGTTCCCGGAAGAAATCGCCGACCTGCAAGCGAAGGGCCTGGTGCGCCTGACCGACGAGGCTATGGAAGTGGTGGGGCCGAAGGGCTGGTACTACATGGACAATATTTCCAAGGCTTTCTATTCGAAGGAATTCCGGCGCTACCCGCAACACCTGGGCGCCAATATTTCTCCCTTCATCATCAAGGCCGCCTGATCCCACAAGGAGCACACCAACATGATCAATGCAACCCTCTTTGATTTGGAAAACCGTGTCCCGCAGGTCAAGCCCTTTTCATCGATCGACGACGTCCGCAGCTACGACCTGGGCATGCGCAAGTCCGCGCTGGTGGCCTACCTGAAGCCGGCCAAGCGCATCCTGAGCTACTGCAATGACAGCAACCGCGACCTGTTCGAGGTGGGCACCGGCACCGGCCTGCTGTCGCTGTATGTGGGGGGCAAGCGGCCCGAGCACATCATCTCGAGCGTCGAAGAAAACGTGACCTTGCTGGAGGTGGCGGAAGAAAACCTGAGCCTGAGCGTCTGGTGTACCGCGCCGAGCAATATCGAGTTCGAGCTGTGCAAACTGCACAAGTTTCCCTTTGCGAATGCGAGCGCCGATATCGTCTACTCGTTTTCTTCCATGCATTTGTGGAAAAAGCCGGTCGAGACCCTCAAGGAGATCAGCCGCATCTGCAAGCCGGGCGGCGTGGTGCTCCTGTTCGACACCAACCGCCATGCGGAAGAAGGGCATATCACTTTCGTGCTGCAATTCGTCAAGGAAGGTGCGAACGAGTTCATGGATTCGCTGCGCGCTTCCTACAGCCCGCGCGAGGTCAAGGACTTGCTGGCCCAGGCCGGGCTGGCCGAGTGGCGCGTGTATGAGGACGAACTGGGCCTGGTAGTGTCCTCGGTGGTGCTGGACGACCTGGAGGAGTGCCCATGAACGACCGCGCCCCGACCGTGGAGCAAGCCATCGTCGCTTGCTTCGAGAAAGTCCTGGCGGCGTTCGGATCGAGCTTCGCCCTGATGTACTTCGGACCGGAATGGTTCTACACCGATGACGACGGGCGCGACCCGCCGCCGCCTGTGGCCCCCGTTCCGCACGACAACCGCCTACACTGAGACCGCCCTATGAAAGTCGGAATCGTCCAGCTGGACTGCAAGATCAATCGCAGCGACAGCAATATGCGCCGCGCCGAGCGCTATATCGAACAGGCCATCGAGGCCGGGGTCGACCTCGTTTGCTTGCCTGAAGCCTTCCTTACCTCGGGCAATATCCTGGAAGTGGCCGACGTCGCCGTGCTCATCCCGGGCGCGGTCACCGAGGCCCTGGGGGCGCTGGCGCGCAAGGGGGGCATCAGCATCATCGCCGGCCTGCTCGAAAAGGAGGGCGAGGCCTACTACAGCACCGCCGTCCTGATCGGGCCCGACGGCGCCATCGCCGCCAGTTACCGGCGCGTCCACTGCTTCGAGATGGAACGCAAGTACCTCGCCTGCGGCGACCAGTTCGCCTGCATCGATACCCCGCACGGACGCATCGGCCTGATCCTCGGCTACGACCTGAACTTCCCGGAAACCTGCCGCGCCCTGTATCAGGAAAAGGTGGACATCATCTTTTGCCCGGCCCTGATCCCGGAGCAGTTCTCGTACGTGACCAACCAGCTCCTGACCACGCGCGCCATCGAGAACCAGTGCTTCATCGTGTTCGTCTCCGGGGTCGGCACGAATGTGTACGCGGGCTTTAACTACATGGGCGAGAGTTGCGTCGTGGCCGATCCCCTGTTTCTCGAAGATGAGCTGTTCGACTTCGTCGACGGCGGCGAAACGCTGCTCAGGTTCAATCAGGACGAGCAATTCCAGGTCATCGACCTGGACGTCGGGCGCCTGCAGCGCTACCGGGAAACCCGTTCCCTGATCGGCGATACCCAGCCCGACGTCTATCTGAACAGTTGGCAAGGCATCCATCGCCGCGCGGCGCATTCCGGCAGTAACTCCTAACCAGGCCCATCATGCGAATTCTCTTGATCTCAACCAACAAGATCCGTGTTCCGCGGCCTGCGCTCCCGATCGGGGTCGCCTACATCAGCGCGGCCCTCAAGGCGGCCGGCCACGAAGTCCACATGCTCGACTTGCTGTGGGAGCCGCGCGAACTGAAGGCGGTGCTCTCGACCTTGCAGGAAATCAAGCCCGACGTGGTGGGCATCGCCATCCGCAACCTCGACAACCTGACCTTCATCGATCCGGTGTTCTTCGGCCCGATCACGCACAAGATCGTACAGTGCGTGCGCAAGTACTCGACTGCCTACGTGGTCATGGGCGGCAGCGGCTTTTCGGTCGAGCCGAAAGACATGTTCCAGTACGCGCGCCCCGATTTCGGCATCGCCGGGGAGGGCGAGGATGCGATTGTCGAATTGCTGGACTATCTGCAGACCGGCAAAGGCAGCTTGAGCACCATCTCCGGGCTGTGCTACATCGATCCGGCCACCGGCTACTTCCACCAGAACCCGACCCTGGGCAAGGTCAATGTCAAGCTGCTCGTACCCGACCGCAGCATCTACGATCCGCGCTACTTCGAGGAAACGGTGGCCGCCGCCACCGACCTGACCCGCGACTACCAGCCAGCCATCGAAACCCTGCAAACCAAGCGCGGCTGCAAGCTGCATTGCTCGTACTGCATCATCAAGAAGACCGAGGGACGCGGCAACCGCTTCAAGGACCCGCGCGAAGTGGTGGAAGAAATCCGCATGGCGATGCTGACCAACCCGATGGTGCGCGAATTCGAGATCGTCGACGCCACCTTCAACTATCCGCTCGACTATGCGATGGAAGTGTGCGAAGAAATCGTGCGCGCCGAGCTGAACGTGCCCTGGTACTGCCAGCTGACCCCGAATGCGGTTACGCCCGAGTTCGTCGACCTGCTGGAACGGGCCGGCTGCATCCGGGTCGACCTGGGCACCGATTCGTTCTCGGACGCCGCGCTGGAACAGTTGATGAAGGGCTTCGACATGGCCAAGGTGGTCGAAGTCGACCAGCTTTTGCAGAAAAGCAAGGTTGAATTCACCCATTGCGTGTTCCTCGGCGGCCCCGGCGAGGGGTCGCGCGAATTGCGCGAATCGGTGCTGGCCCCGACCAAGTACCTCAAGCCGAACCAGATCTACGCCAACCTGGGCATCCGCATCCTCAGCGACACCAAGCTGCAGCGCATCGCCGTGAAGAATGGCTTGATCGAAGAAGACCACAATATGTTCATCCCCACCTTCTATGTCGAGCCGGAGTTGCTGGAAGACCCGGGCACCCTCACTTTTGTCCGCGATATGTACTTGCAAAACAAGAACTGGTATCTGTGGTGGGGCTTGAAGGGTCAGGATCTGTACCAGCGCAGCAGGGAAACCATCAAGCGCGTGGACGACATGCACAAGGAATACCGGCATGCGATGCAGGGCGTCGAGCCGCTGGTCCTGCCGCCGGTCAAGGCGCCGATCGCGACCCAGGTGCGCTTCATGCCGATGCCGCAGCAGGCGCCGGCGGCATGAGGCACGCGGCCATCATCGCCGGGCTGGAAGGCGCACTGCAGGCGAACGCCTCGGCCGAGCTGGCGCTCTCCTTGCAGCGCTACTTTCCCGAGCCGATCCGCCTGCTCGGCGTATCGAACACCGAGGTGGTGAAAATCGCCGCCCGGGCGTTCGCGCGCCATCCTGCACTGTCGGCGGACGAGTGGCTGGCGCTGGCCGAGCATTTCGCGCAGTCGCACGGGTATCACGAGCACTTCATCCTGGCCTCGGCGCTGGTGGCGAAAGTGGCGCCCGGCCTGGACGACGAAGGGCGGCTGCTGGAGCGCTTGCAGGCCTGGCTGGAGACCGACGTGAGCAACTGGGCGCAATGCGACGACCTGTGCATCAAGCCGCTCTACATCTACCTCAAGCGCCGTCCGCACTTGCTGGAACGGATTTACGCCTGGGGCCAGTCCGACAGTCCGTGGTGCCGCCGGGCGTCCAACGTGGCCCTGGTCAAGTTTGTCGGCCGCAGCGAGAATTTCGATCTTGAACAGATGTTCGCCAACTGCAAGCGCTTGCTGGCCGATGGCGACCCGTATGTGCAAAAAGGGATCGGCTGGATGCTGAAGGTGGCCAGCCAGTACGAATTGCAGCCGGTACTGGCCTTCGTGCGCAAGCACTTGTCGCTGATGGAGCGCCCGACCCTGCGCTATGCCATCGAAAAGCTGCCGGCCGAGATGCGGCGCACCTTCACCCAAGCTTGATCAGTTACAGGATAGAAAGGGAAGCAGATGCACCTACATGCCTATCAGCACCGGACCGGCTTGAATTGCGAGACGACCTGCATGCGCAACGTGCTGGCCGTGTACGGAATCGAATTTTCGGAAGAAGTCTTGCTCGGCCTCGATGGCGGCTTCGGCTTCGGCTACTTCGAGCGGCGCGACAATGGCCCCGATATCGTGATCGGCCGCCAGCAGATCTTTTCCGGGCAAGCGCTGCGCCTGCTCGGCGTGCGGGCCAGGAGTTTTCAGGGCAGCGGCCCGGCCATCCTGCTCGATCAACTCAAGCTGGAGCGGCCGGTCATCGCGCGCGTCGACCTGAGCGAACTGCCGTACTGGAACAGTCACGGCGGCGCGCCCTTCGGCGGCTACTTCATCAACCTGGTGGGCCACGACGACGGCCAGTTCACGGTGTCGGACGCCGGCTTCCCGGAACTGCAAACCATCAGCGAGGACGCATTGAACCGGGCGCGCAGCAGCAAGCGTTCGCCGCCGATCAATCCGGAGCGCTGGTGCCACGTCATCGAGTCGGTGTGCGGCACGCCCGACCTGGCCCGGGTCGGCTACTTCGCGGTCGACAATTGCGTGCGCGACGTGCTCAAGCCCGGCATCGGCAATCTCGGCCTGCCAGGCCTGAAGCAGTTCGCCGCCGGGGTGCGCAACTGGTCGTACACCAAGACCGGCACGGTGAAGATGCAGTTGTGGTCCGACGGCGGCGTCCATGACGTGGCGGCGCTGGCTTGCCAGCTGCAGAGCCTGGGCCGGGCGATCGAGGTGTTCGGCACCGGCGGCGGCTTGTTCCGGCCCATGTGGAGCCGCTTCCTGCACACCTTCGGCGACCTGGTCGGCGACGAACGCCTGCTCGACGCGGCCCAGACCATGACGTCCAGCGCCCAGCTGTGGACCATGCTCGGCCGCAACCTGCTCGAGGTCGGCCCGGAGAGTAGCCAGGCCGTGCTGGATCAGCAACTGGCCGCGCTGGTCGAGACCATCGATCGCATTTACCAGCTCGAACGCAAGGCCATGGACGGCCTGCGCTCGATCCGGCCGCCGGCCACGCGGGTGCCGCCCGCCGCCGCCCACCGCAACACCACTTCCAACTTCGCCTGAGAAAGCAAGCTGCCATGGCCAAAGACACTATCCGCCTGGACGGCGTGTACACCCATAACCTGAAAGGGGTGAGCCTGCGCATCCCGAAAAATCAGTTGGTGGTTGTTACCGGCGTCTCGGGTTCCGGCAAGTCCTCGCTGATCTTCGACACCTTGTACAAGTACGCCAAGGCGCTCTACCTGGGCGCGCTCGGCAGCGCCAATATGGATGCCGGCGAGAGCGATTACCAGGTCGAGCAGATCGGCGGGGTGCAGGCGCCGGTGGCGCTGGAACAATCGACCCGGCGCCTGTCCAACCCGCGCTCCACGGTCGGGACCCTGCTCGGCATCGAGCGCTCGCTGCGGGTCCTGTTCGCCCGCTGCGGCGCGCCGGCCTGCCCGGCCTGCCTCGGAGCGGTCGACGCGCGCCTGCAATGCGGCGCCTGCGGCTGCATTGCCGAGCCGCTCACGCCCAGCCACTTCAGCGCCAACCGCAAGGAAGGCATGTGCCTCGAATGCAATGGCATGGGACGGGTGACGGCCTTCAGCGAAGACAAGGTGGTGCCGGAGCGCGCCCGCAGCCTCACCTGGATCTGGGACAATGCGGTCGGCGGCACCTACAGCATCCCCAATGTGCGCAAGGTGTTCGAGGCCATGTGCGCCGACAAGGGCATTGCGCTCGACGTGCCCTACGACAGCTTGAGCGAGGCGCAGCGCGCGCTGGTGCTGCATGGTTGCGACGATACCTATTTTGTGTCGGTCGGCAAGGTGTCGAACAATATGCGCTTTGACGGCATCCTCGGCTACCTCGACAAGCAGTACCGCAATACCTCGTCCGCCACGCGCCGCGTGGCGCTCGAATCCTACCTGGGCGAATCGCATTGCACGGCCTGCGGCGGCGCCCGTCTGCGGCCGGAGTCGCTGGCCGTCAGGATCGCCGGCTACACCATCGCCGAGCTGCAGCAAGTGTCGGCCCGCCAGCTGGGCGAGACCCTGCAGCAACTGGCGGACAGCCTGGCGCTGTCGCCGGGCGCCGCCGAAGTGTTGCGCCTGTGCCTGACCCAGTGCCGCAACCTCAGCGATGTGGGCCTGCCTTACCTGACCCTGGCGCGCAAGGTCACCTCCTTGTCCGATGGCGAACTGCAGCGCATCCTGCTGGCCCAGCATGTGGCGTCCGACTTGAGCGGCGTCATGTATATATTGGATGAGCCGTCCATCGGGCTGCACGAACGCGATACCCGCAAGCTCTTGTCGGTGCTGACCCAACTGCGCGACATGGGCAACAGCGTGATCGTCATCGAGCACGACGAGACCATCATCCGCGCCGCCGACTGGCTGATCGAGATCGGACCGGGCGCGGGGCAGGAAGGCGGCCAGGTCGTGTTCGAGGGCAGCTTTGCCGACCTGCGCGCCAGCGCCGCCAGCCTCACCGCGCGCTGCCTGGCGCAGCCGCTTGGCCAGCGGCCCCGGCGCGACCTGTCCGCTGCGTCATGGTTTACTGTCGCGCCCAGCAACCGCAACAACCTGAAGGCCGCCAGCGCCAGCTTCCCGTTCAATGCGCTCACTTGCGTGACGGGCGTGTCGGGGGCCGGCAAAAGCAGCCTGGTGCGCAGTGTCTACGAGCAGGCCGTGCGCGCCCTGGACGGCGCGCCGGCCGGCGCGGCCAAGCCGCCCAAGGCCGCCAAGGGCGCGGCCAAGGCCGCCGGGCGCTTCGACAGTGTCGTCAACGTCGAGCAAAAGCCGATCGGCCGCTCCACCCGCAGCACCATCGCGACCTATATCGGCATCAGCGACGATATCCGCGACCTGTTCGCCGCCCACCCGCAAGCGGCCGCCGCCGACCTCGGGCGCGCGCACTTCAGCACCAATGTCGCGGGCGGGCGCTGCGAAACCTGCAAGGGCCAGGGCGAGGTGGAAGTCGATATGCACTTCCTCAAGAGCGACTATGTGGAATGCCCGGAATGCCATGGCATGCAATTTCATGAGGATGTGCTGGCGATCCGTTGGGAAGGCAAGAATATCCATGAACTGCTGGCCCTGTCGGCCGATGAGGCGCTCGGCTTTTTCGCCGGGCACGACCAGCCCCAGTGCGAGCGCATCGGCAAGGCGCTCGGCCTGTTGAAGCAATTCGGCATCGCCTACCTGACCTTGGGGCAGTCGACCACGAGCCTGTCCGGGGGCGAGGCGCAGCGCATCAACCTGGTCGCCGAACTGGCCGCCAAGAAGGCCGGCCACACCCTGTACATCTTCGACGAACCGACGCGCGGCCTGCACATGGCCGACCTGGCGCACCTGACGCGCATGGTCGACGGCTTGCTGGCCCAGGGACATACGGTACTGATGATCGAACACAATATGGACATGATCTGGCTGGCCGATCACGTCATCGATGTCGGTCCCGAGGGCGGGGAGCAGGGCGGCAACGTGCTCTACAGCGGCAGCATCGATGGCTTGCTCGCATGCGCGGCCAGCTATACGGGACGCTACCTGGCCCAGTACCGGGACCAGCGCAACGGCGCGGCGCCTGCGGCGGCGGCGCCGCTTTCCGCAGCGCGCGATGGCTTGCCGGCCCGCACCAGCGCACCGCTGGCCCAGGCCGGTGCGCTGCATTTCCCCGCGCCGGGCCAGTTCCGGCACACCTGGGACGCGGTCACGACCCTGGCCGATTCGGTGCGCGACAGCGACAGCGCCGCGCTGCTGACCGAATTCCTGGGCGAAGCTGCCGGCAGCGAGCAACTTAGCGGCCTGAACCGGGTACACCACGCGGCCATCTATCTCGGCGATTACGAGAACGACCAGGACGTGTTCGCCTGGTTCGCCTTCCTCGACCAGCTGGCGCGCGACGGCCTGGTGCGCGGCGTCGAGCATGGCCCGTCCTATATCGCGCCCAAGCAATACGGCACCCCCGGCTGGTGGGCCTCGCTGGAACGGGCCGACGGCTTCGTGATCGAAATGTTCTGCTGCCGCGCCTTCGGCCCGTGGCTGGAACGCACCCCCGTGCAGCGCGCGCGCCTGATGTCGCACGCCGCGCTGGCCGTCAGCGAGCGCGAGCAAGTGCTGCCGACCCTGCAAGCGCTGGCGCGCTCCCAGCCGCAGGTGGAACTGATCGCCTTCACCGAAGGCGATGAGCTCGGTCACTGCTATGGCCACTTACGCAACAACCACAACCATTTTGTCATTGAGCTGGTCCATAGCCATGGGGCGGCACGGGAGAATGTTCATGTCTGAAGTCAAGTTCAAGCCCTTCTCGGGCGTGCATTGCGAATCGACCATGCTGGTCAACCTGCTGGGGCAGCAAGGCATCGCGTTGTCCGAAGACATGGTGTTCGGGCTCGGCATGGGCCTGTCCTACATCCACTGGCAATCGGGCGGCATGCCCTATCCCTTCATCGGGGGGCGGGTCAAGCCCGACCTGCTGGCCGAAAACCTGTCCGCCGTGCTGGGCGTGAAGTTCGATGTGCGCGAGTCGTCCTCGGACTCGCGCGCCATGAACAATGCGCTCGGCGCACTCGAAGAAGGCAAGCTGGTCGGGCTCAAGCTCGATCACTACTACCTGGAGTATTTCCAGGAAAAGGCGGTGCATTTCCACGCCCACTACGCCACCATGTACAAGGCCGACGAGCAGGGCGCCTGGCTGGTTGACACCGAGGATGCCAAAGGCGGCGGCTACACCAGTTTCGACAGCCTGACCGAAGCGCGCTCCGCCAAGGGACCGATGAGCTCGAAAAGCCTGTCGGTGACGGTGGCCGACGGCCCCTGGCTGCCCGAACTGCGCGAGCACCTGGCGGCCAGGCTGCCGACCGCCTTTTTCATCGCGCTGGCTGCCAACGCGCATACCTACCTCAATCCGCCCATCAAGAACATGGGCTACAAGGGCATCCTGACGACCAGCGAAAAGATCGCGGGCTGGCTCGACGAGATCGACAACCCCGGCGAATCGCTGCCGATCATCGCCATGCTGATGGAGCGCGCCGGCACCGGCGGAGGCATGTTCCGCAAAATCTACGCGCGCTTTCTCCAGCAGGGCTGCAAACTGACCGGCGTCAAGGCGCTGGCCCCCGCGGCCAAGGAGTTCGAGGCCATCGCCGCCCTGTGGACCGAGGTGGCGCAATTGATCGAGCGCGCGGGCAAGAGCGGCAGCAAGGACGCCCTGGCCAGCGCCAGCAAGCTGCTGGCCGAGATTTCCGGGCGCGAGCAGGCCCAGTTTACGGTGCTCGAAGCGCTGGCGCGCGAGGCCATCGACAAGGCTCCGTCGGCTGAAGGAGCGCAGCAATGAACAAGCCGGTCAACAGCACGCCGGCCGATGGCGCGGCCCGCATCCTGGACACGCTGCGCATGCGTGAGCGCATCGCGGCCCAGGTCGATGCGCTATTTACTATGCAGAGCGCGCCCTTTCGCCAGTGGCAGGGCGAGGCCCTGCATGCCGCCGTCGCCCACGCGGCCGAGGCGTCGCCGTTCTACCGCAGCCATCTGGCGAACAGCGCGCCGGCCTTCTTGCGCTCCGGCCAGGTCAAGGACTTCACCGCCTTGCCGTTCACCACCCGCCAGCATTTGCATGACGCGTATCCCTTCGGCATGCTGGCGGTGAGCCAGGATGCGCTGGTGCGCTTCGGCGAAAGCTCGGGCACCAGCAGCGGCAGCTCGATCGCGGCTTTCTTCACCGCCGAGGATTGGTTCACCAATAACTGTACGGTGGCGCACATGCTGCAGCAGGTATTGACGCCGCACGACGTGGTGGCGGTTGCCGTGCCCTATGAACTGGCCGGCGTGGGCCAGGACCTGGACCGCGCGCTGGAACTGATCGGCTGCACCGTGGTGGCGCTGGGCGCGTCACCCCAGTTCTGCCCGCCCGAGCGCATGGTGCGCATCCTGCGCGACGCCGGCGTGACGGCGCTGATCTGTTCCGGCACGCGCGCGCTGCACTTGTCCGAAGTGGCGCAGCAACTGGGGATCGACCCGCGCCGGGACCTGAAAGTGAGCAAGCTCTTGTGCGCGGGCGAGGGCTCCTCGCCCGCCAAGCAAGTCATCCTGCGCGAAACCTGGGGAGCGGAAACCTTCGCCATGTTCGGCATGACCGAGACCAATACCCTGGGCATGTTTTGCAGCGCCAATCAACTGCACCTGATCGAAAACCGCTCCTACTTCGAACTGGTCGATCCGGCCAGCGGCGCACCGTGCGCGCCCGGCGTGGCCGGCGAACTGGTGGTGACGACCCTCAGCTCGCGCGCCTTGCCCCTGATCCGCTACCGCACCGGCGACCTGGTGCATATCGAGCAGGCGCCGTGCAGCTGCGGTTCGCCCTTCCACACCATGCGCCACATGGGGCGCGTGGCCGACCACATCGTGGTGCAGGGCCGCAGCATGAGCATGCTCGCGCTGGAACAGGATGTGCTGAGCGAGCTGGCCAGCGCCCCGTATCACTTCGGGGTCAAGGTGGTTGACGAAAAACTCCATATTGGCTTGACCGAGAACAATTACGGAGAAGAAGTGCGCGCGCGCGTCGCGGCCCGCTTCGCCGCCCAGCACGGCCTGGAAGTCAATTTCTTGCTGATGGACAAGGACAAAGTCGACCAGGCGGTGCGCAACGCCGTCAAGCCGACGATGCAGAGCATCTATCTCAACTGACCTGACACCCCGAGGGAGAGCGCGACATGGCCACGATTGAACTACGCACCGCACTGAACGCCGCCGGCAAATTCTATGTCGACGATTCCTGCATCGACTGCATGGTCTGCAAGGATATGGCGCCGAACAATTTTGCTCTCGACGCTGCCAGCGAGACGTACTACGTCTCGCGCCAGCCGGAAACGGAGCAGGAGCTTGACGATGTGACCGACGCCATGGATTCCTGTCCGTGCGCCGCGATCGGGGACGATGGCCCGGCGCCGGCCTGATGGCCGGCGCCGGCAAGCACACGGGTAGCGACACGGGTAGCGAAGAGGTGGCGCCAGGCGGGCGCGATTGATGTGAAACCGGGAGAGTAGCCATGATGGAAACGAATACCAGCTTTGCCAACGGCGCCGCGCAGGCGAATGCACTCGGGGCGATCGCCGAGAGCTACGATGTGCTGCATAATCTTGCCACCCTGTCGCAGGCGCGCCATGTCAGCGACGTCGTGGCCGGCACGCGCAACTCCGCGCTGCATGCGGTGTTCCAGGCGGCCGAGATCGCGCTGCTGAACCTGGTGCGCCTGACCCGGCGCGCCACCAGGGCCTTGCAGGAGGACGACTTGCAGCGCGCTACCGAAGTGATGCGCTGGGTGCATGGCTTTCACATGGTCATGCGGCGCCTGGGCGACGTGCCCAAGCAGATCCACCTGATGTGCCGCGATCCGGCGGCGACGCGCAAGATCGGGATCGCCGAGTCGCCCGCGATGGCCGAGTTCCTGTCGGCGTCTGAAGCGCTGGAACTGCAAGTGAGCTGCTTTTTCGACGAGCGCGGCGCCGCACCGGGCGGACGCGGCATGACGCAAACGGTGGGCCTGGGCCGCCATACCGATCTCGACTATGCCTTGCTGAACCTGGCGCGCTCCTCGGCCCACGAGATGGTGTACTGGGAAGCGAACCTGAACGAGGTCGTGGTCGAGCTCGACGGGCGCGACTTCGAGCAGTTCGTGGCGTCCGGCTTGCTGGGCAAGGCGGTCATGGAGTCGCAATTGCAGGCCGAAACCTGCTATACCGAGTTCGTGGCCCTGCACCAGGTGCCGGAAATCCTCAGTTGCGAGGCGAACGACCATATCGACCAGGCGGTGCGCGATATCCGCGCCGGACGCTATTCGCAGGCGACCGAACGGCTGCAGGTGGCCGCCACGCTGCTGCCGGCCATGGTGCAGGCGCAGCAAGTGATGGGCGATTGCCTGTCGGCCAACGACTACCATATCTTCCGCGACAACCTGGGCCCGGCCAGCGGCATGCATTCGCTGTCGATCCGCTATCACATGCTGCGCGACCTGTTCACCTCGCTCTGGGGCGAGCTGGAAACCCACTTCAGCGGTTCCGGCTTCGCCTCGCTCGAGGCCGCCGTCGAGCATGTGGACCTGGGGCGCCACGAGAATGCCCACAACTGGCAGTTGCATAACCTGCTCAATGCGGCGTTCCGCCTGTACGACCTGATCGAGGCATGGCGCCATGAGCACCTGCACATGCCGCGCAACTGTCTCGGCGGGGGCGGCACCAAGTCCATGATCGGCGTGCCCGACGGCCTGTTGACCGTCAAGCGCATGCGCGAGGGCGCCAATGCCCTGGCCTCGCTCAACCGCCTGCACCGCGCGCGCGGCGTGGTGGCCGGGCCCGGTGCGGGCGGCGTGCTGTCCAGGCATGTCGGCGCCGCCGGGTCGCTCGACCAGCGCCTGCTGCGCGCGACCGGGGCCTTTACGCGCGACCAGTTTCCTCATGTGCAAGAAAAGGAAACCTGCCCGTTCAGCCGCAAGGACCCCGCGCGCCGTCCTTAGGCCAGGAGTCCAAGGCCGCAGTTCCGATGTCCAACAACGCGATCAGCAAAGACAACATGACAGCCAACTTATCGGATTACCGCGTCGGCTACCGCGCCGACTACCGCGCCGGCGGCAGCAATATGGCGTACCGGAACAATCTGCACATGCACAAGGCTGCGGGGGTACACAGCGGCGCGTCCTTCGTTGCCAGCCTGGACGACGAGCGCGAGGTCTGGTACGACGGCCAGCGGGTCGATGTGCGCACCCACCCGGCCTTTGCCGGCGTGCTGCGCGAGCTGGGGCGCCTGTACGACCTGCAGCACAGCGACGCCCATCACAAGGACATGACCTGGACTTCCCCCCAGACTGGCCATCTGCTCAGCCTGTCCTACCTGGCGCCGGCCACGCCGGCCGAGTTTGCGGCCAAAACCCGCAACAGCCATCTGTGGATGGAGCACAGCCACGGCCAGTTGCCGCGCATTCCAGACTTTGTCGCCAACGTCGTGGTCGGCTTGTACGATTACCGCCACGAGCTGGGCAAGGTCGATCCGCAGTTCGCGCGCAACGCCGAAAACTACTATCTGTACTGCCGCGAGCACGATATCGCGCTCACCCATGCCATTGGCGATCCGCAGATCGACCGCTCGGCCTCGCTGGCCGACCATCCCGACAATGCCTTGCGCATCGTCGAACGGCGCGCCGACGGGGTGGTGGTGCGCGGCGCCAAGCAGTTGGCCACCCTGGCGCCGTACTGCCATGAAGTGATGGTCTACCTGTCGCCCGCCTTCTTCATGCGCAGCGCGCCCGAGTATGTGATCTGGTTCGCGCTGCCGATCGCCACGCCGAACCTGCGCCTGATGTGCCGCGAATCGCAAACCGAGCACCGCAACAGCTTCCGCCACGATCTGTCGTCGCGCTACGACGAGCAGGACGCCATGCTGTTCTTCGACGATGTGTTCATCCCCAAGCACCGCATTTTCCTGCTCGATGATTGCCAGACAGCGGCGGCCGGCTTTGCGCGCATCAGCGCCTGGGCCCTGTATGTGGGGCAGATCCGCTTCTACCATCGGCTGCGCACCTTCCTCGGCGTGGCCGCGCTGGCCAGCAAAGCCATCGGGGTCAAGGATTTCCGCGAGATCGGCGACCAGCTGGGCGAACTGACCTCGTACGTGGAACTGGTGCGGCTGGCCATCGTCGGCTTGCAGAACGAGCTCAGGCCGACCAGCGGCGGCCACCTGGCACCGGGCGTGACCCTGGCGCTGGACGCTTTCGCCGCCCAGGTGTCGGCGCGCGTGGCCCAGATCGTGCGCGTGGTGTGCGGTTCCGGCCTGGTGATGCAGCCGAGCGAGGCCGACCTGGCCAATCCGGTGCTGCGTCCGCTGCTCGAGCGCTACATGGGCGGCAAGGATGTCGACGTCGTCTTCAAGTCGCGCCTGTTCCGCCTGGCCACCGAACTGGTGAGCGACCGCTACGGCATGCGCCAGGAGTTGTACGAGATGTGGAACCGCGGCGACATCGTGCGCAACCGGATTGCCCTGTTCGAGGGCTATCCCGGGCGCGCCGGCATCGAAGCGAACATCGTCGCGCTGCTCGACGGCGCCAGCGCCGCCCTGCAAGCGGCCAATCCCGGCCCGGAGTCCAAATGACCATACTCAACGTGCGCGATGTCAGCAAATGCTACCGTCTCGGCCGGGTGCCGGTGCCCGCCGTGCGCAATGTCAGCTTCAGTATCGCCGACGCCAGCTTCAGCGTGCTGACCGGACCTTCCGGCTCCGGCAAGACCAGCTTGCTCAACCTGATCGGCTGCCTGGACCGGCCCGACAGCGGCAGCATCGAGATTGCCGGCACGGACGTCGGCAAGCTGGCCGAAAAGGCGCTGACCACCTTCCGGCGCCAGCATCTTGGCTTCGTGTTCCAGAATTTCAACCTGCTGGCGGCCTTGACGGTGGCGGAGAACATCGCCTATCCGCTGCAACTGGCAAAACAGGACGCCGCGGCGCGCAAGGAGCGGGTCGCCTTCCTGCTCGACGCGGTGGGCCTGAACGGCAAGGATGGGCGCCGGCCGCACGAACTGTCGGGTGGCGAACGCCAGCGCGTGGCGATCGCGCGCGCCCTGGCGGCGCGCCCGCGCCTGGTGCTGGCGGACGAACCCACCGCCAGCCTGGACCGCGCTACCGGCGCCCAGATCGTCGCGCTCATGCGCAGGCTGCAGCGCGAGCACGGCGTGTCGTTCCTGTTCGCCTCGCACGATACCTCGCTCATCGCCGGGGCCGACACGGTGATCAATCTGCGCGACGGCGCCTTGCAGGCACGCGCGGCCGGCATCGAGCAACTGGTGGAAGCATGAGCGCGCTGGCTTTGGCGGCGCGCAATGTCTGGCGCAACGGGCGGCGTTCGCTGTCGACCTTCCTGACCATGACGGTCGGGGTCTGTGCGCTGCTGTTGCTGGGCGCCTATGTGCAAACCGTGGACCAGGGCTTGCAGACGAACTTCGTGCGCCACGGCGGCCACCTGGAGATCGAGCACCGCGACTTCCTGCTGTACGGCGACGGCAACCCGGCCGCGTATGGACTGGCCGATTACCAGCGCATCATCGATGCGGTGCGGGGCGACCCCCAGTTGCGCGCCCAGGTGCTGGTGATTACGCCCTCGCTCAAGCTGGGCGGCATTGCGGGCAATGCCAGCGCCAACGTGTCGCGCACGGTGTTCGGGCGCGGTACCCTGGTGGACGACCAGAACCGCATGCGTGCCTGGAATGCCTACGGCTTGCCGATCAAGCCGGGCAACCTGGCCCTGCAAGGATCGCCGCCGAACGCCGCCGTGATCGGGACCGGCGTGGCGCGCGTGCTGCGCCTGTGCGGACCGCTGGCGGTACCGGACTGTCCGCCCCCGGTCGAGACGGGCGCGGCCGGCGGCGCGGCGCAGCCGGCCGGGCTGGCCGCACTGAGCGAACTGAGCCAGCCGGCGAAACGGGCGGCGCTTGATAGCACCCCTGTCATCCAGTTGCTCACGGCGGGCGAGACGGGCGCGCCGAATGTGGCCGACCTGAACGTGGTCAAGGCGCAGAGCCAGGGCGTCAAGGAGCTCGACGATGGCTGGATCGAACTGCACCTGGCGCGCGCCCAGCGCCTGGTGTACGGCGAGGCGGCGCCACGGGCTACCTCGCTGGTGGTGCAACTCGACACGACCGCCAACCTGGGCGCGGCGCGCGAACGCATCGCCGCCATCCTCGCACGCGACTTCAAGGGCGAGCAGCTCACCGTGCTTGGCTTCGACACGATCAACCCCTCGTACAGGCAAATACTGGGCATGTTCGGGGCGCTATTCGGTTTCGTCGCCTTGCTGTTCAGTTGCGTGGTGCTGTTCTCGGTCGCCAATTCGGTGAACATGGCGGTGGCCGAACGCACGGTCGAAATCGGCACCTTGCGCGCCATCGGCATGCAGCGCGGCGCGATTGCGGCCGTCTTTGTGTGGGAGGCACTGCTGCTGGGCCTGGCCTGCGCGGTGGCCGGGCTGCTGCTCGCGCTGGCGATCGCCTATGCCGTCAATCATGCGGGCATGAGCTGGCTGCCGCCGGGCACGGTCGAGCCGCAAGTAATCTCGGTCGGCTTGTGGGGCGAGTACAAGATCATCGCCAATGCGGTACTGACCTTGCTGATCGTGTCGCTGCTGGCCGCGTGGTGGCCCGCGCGCCGCGCCGGGCGCCTGCCCATCGTCGATTCGCTGCGCCATGTGTGAACGACGCGCCGTACTGGCCTGGGCGCTGCTCGCGGCGTGCGCACCGGCGCGGGCCGGCGCGCCGGACGCCAACCTCTTGCTGGCCCAGAGCGACGCGATCCGCAATCCGGTCCAGCCGTTTGCCGTCGATGTGCGCCTGACCGAGTACCGCGCCGGCAAGCAGACCGATGAAAGCAGCCTGAACATCTACGCCAAGATCGATGGCGCCAGCGGCCAGTACCGCAACCTGGTGCGCTTCGCGCGCCCGCTGCGCGACGCCAACAAGCTGATGCTGGTCAATGGCAGCGACATGTGGTTTTTCGACCCGTCGAGCCGCGCCGCAGTGCGCATTTCGCCGCAGCAACGCTTGCTCGGCAGGGCCTCCAGCGGCGACGTGGTCACGGCCAACCTGGCGCGCGACTACCGTGCCGAGCTCGTGGGCGACGAACAGATCCAGGACGGCGATGTGCAGGCGCGCCAGTGTACCTTGCTGAACCTGGCCGCGCATACCAGACAGGCCAACTATCACCGGGTGCGGCTATGGCTCGACAGTGCCAGCCGCCATCCGGTCAAGGCCGAGTACTACAGCGCCAGCGGGCATTTGCTCAAGACCGTGTTTTACCGGCGCGCGCAGCGCGTGCTCGGCGAGCTGCGCCCGACCGAGGCGGTGATCATCGATGGTACGGATGCCAGCTGGATCACGGTGATGGATTTTTCCGGCTACGTGGGGCGCGAGATTCCCGATTCCTGGTTCCAGCGCGACTACCTGCCGCGTTTCAGGCTGGAGCGCGACACGTGATGCGGCGCGCTTGCGCCCTGGCGAGCGCCATGCTGGCGTGCTGCGCCGCCTCGCACGCGGGGCAGGCCGGAGCACCTTGGGCCACCTCGCTCGAACTCGAAGCGGGCTTGCGCGCGCCGCAGCCGGGCGGGCGGCGCCCGACGCGCCTGTCGGCGGACGTGAGCTGGGAGTACCAGGCCAGCGCCGACTGGCGCTTCAAGCTGGCCGACCGCTTCGAGCACTTCGGGGGGGCGCAGCGGCGCACGGTCAATACGCTCAAGGATGCCTACCTGAGCTGGAATGCGAGCGCCGAAAGCGCGATCGATATCGGGCGCGTCAACCTGCGCCAGGGTGTCGCCGCCGGCTACAACCCGAGCGACTACTTCCGCGCGCGGGCGGTGCGCTCGGTGGTCTCGGTCGACCCGGAGACGCTGCGCCGCAGCCGCAGCGGCGCCTATCTGGTGCAGGGTCAGCGCGTATGGGATGGCGGCTCGGTGAGCGCGGTGCTGGCGCCGCGCATCGGCGCCGACGACGATGGCGGCAACACCAACGCCCGCGCGCGCGCGCTGCTCGTCGGCAGCGTCCGGCTGGCGCCCGATTTCCAGCCGCAGGCGCTGCTGCTGGTGGAGGAGGGCGAAGCGGCGCAGCTTGGCCTGAACCTGTCGACCCTGCTCGGTGACGCCCTGACCGCGCATGCGGAGTGGTCGGGCGGGCGGCAGCGCGACTTGTTGTCGCGCGCGCTGGGCCGGCAGGATGGGCGGGGTGGGCGGGCCTGGCGCAACCGCCTGGCGGCGGGCGCGACCTATACCGCCGGCAACCGGATGTCGTTCACTGCCGAGTTTCACTGGTGCGGGGCCGCGCTCGACAAGGCGCAGTGGGCGGACCTGGCGCGCCAGAGCGGACAGTATTGGGCGTATCGCGATTTCGTGCGGCGCGAACAGGAGCCGCCGACCCGCAAGGGCCTGTTCGGCATGCTGGTCTGGCCCGATGCGCTGCGCCCGAGGCTGGACCTGAGCGCGGTGGCGAAACATGACTTGCAGGATCGCAGTTCGCTGCTGTGGTCGGAAGCACGCTGGCGGCTCGATGAAGTCGACCTCGCCTTGCAGTGGACGCATGTGCGCGGCGGCGCCTGGGACCAGTATGCGGCCCACGGCGAACGCAATAGCTGGCGCCTGCTGGCGCAATGGTATTTGTAGCTGACAAGGGGAAGGTGATGAGCGTAAAACAGTGCCTGGAATACCGGTTGACCGAGGAGCAGCTACCTGCGCAGTGGTACAACTTTCTATTGGACTTGCCCAAGGCCTTGCCGCCGGTCGAGGATGTGCATGTGCCGCCCTCGGCCGAGATCATGGCCAGGATCCGGCCGGCGGAACTGCTGCGCCAGAATGCGCCGAGCGAGCAGTGGGTGACGATTCCGGCGCCGGTGCGCCAGCGCCTGCTGCAAGTGGGCCGTCCCACGCCGCTGCGGCGCGCCCTGGCCCTGGAAGCGGCCTTGCAGACGCGCGCGCGCATCTACATCAAGCGTGAAGACACCCTGGTGACGGGCAGCTTCAAGGTCGGCACCGCGCTGGCCCAGGCTTACTACGCCAGGGAAGAGGGGCGCGATTGCCTGATCTCGGAGACCGGGGCCGGGCAGTGGGGCATGAGCCTGGCCCTGGCCAGCCAGATGTTCGGCCTGAAGTGCAAGATCTTCATGGCGCGTTGTTCGATGGAGCAAAAGCGCTATCGCGAACACTACATGCGCCTGCTGGGAACGGAAGTGGCGCCGTCGCCGTCGCGCGCCACGGCCATTGGCCGGCGCTTGCTGGAACAGCGCCCCGACCATCCGGGCACGATGGGTACTGCGATCAGCGAAGCGATCGAAGCGGCCCTGGCGACCCCCGGTTCGGCCTATCTGTCGGGCAGCAATGTCAATCATGTGCATCTGCACCAGACCTTGCTGGGACAGGAAACGCGGGCCCAGCTCGCGCTGGCCGGCGAACAGGGCCCCGATCAACTGATCGCGTGCGTGAGCGGCGGCAGCAATCTGTGCGGCTTCATGCTGCCCTTCCTGCGCGACAAGCAAGCGGGGCGCGCGATTTCCTTCCTCGGCGCCGAATCCACGGCCGCGCCGCGCCTGACCCAGGGCACCTACGAATACTGCTCGTCCGACCCGGCCGGCTATACGCCACGGGTGCTGGCCTATTCGATGGGGCCGGACTTCATCCCGCTGCCGGTGCATGCGGGTGGTTTGCGTCAGCACAACAGTTCGCCGCTGGTCAGCCTGCTGAAAAAGGAAGGCGTGCTCGACGCCGTCGCGATCGACGAGCATGAAGCGTTCGAAGCGGGGCGCTTGCTGCTGCGCACCGAGGGCTTCCTGGTGGCGCCGGAGTCGGCCCATGCGATGGCGGCGGCCATCCGCGCCGCGGACCGCGCGCGCGAAGATGACCGCGAGCCGTGCATTGTGGTCCTGGGCAGCGGCAGCGGCATGCTGGACCTGGAAGGCTATCGCCAGGTGCTGCTATGAGCGCGCTGGCCAACGCCAGCGCCGGCATGGCCGACGACATGCTGGCCCTGAAGGATTTTCAGGCGCGCCCGGGCGTGCATTGCGAGTCGGGCACCTTGCGCATGATGCTGGCGCACGCCGGCATCCTGCACAGCGAAGCGATGGTGTTCGGGCTCGGGCAGGGCCTCGACTTCGTGGCCTGGCCGGTGGCCGATGCGCGCCACGAGATGCCGATGCTGTCGGGGCGCGGGGATTCGGGTGAACTGCTGCGCCACTACGCGGCCAACACCGGGCTTGCTTTGCGCATCGAGCAGTCGGCCGACGCTGGTCAAGCGCTGGAACAGGCGCGCGCCATCCTGGCAGCGGGGCGGGTGGCGGGCTTGAAGCTCGATATTTTCTACTTGCCGTACTTCTCGGCCAAGCGGCATTTCTGCGCCCATTTCGTGGCGCTGCACGCCATCGATGGCCAGCATGCATGGGTGGTCGACACCGCCCAGCAAGGCGGCAGCCACCGGATCGCGCTGGCCGACCTGGCGCAGGCGCGCGCCTCGCGCCAAGGCCAGCAATCGTCCGACAGCTTGTCGGTAAGCGTGGTCTCGACCGAGGCGATGGGCGAGCTGCGCGCCGCGCTGGTCGCCGCCATCGGCGGCTGCGCCCGCAATTACCTGGAGCCGGCCGACCCTGCGCGCGGCCACCTGGGTTTGTACACCCTGGCGCGCGAGATGCCCGACTGGTACTCGCGCTTCGCCGATCCGGCGGCCATCATGACGGGCATCGCCAACTTCTGGGAATTCGCCGGCACCGGTGGCGCCAATTTCCGCGCCCTGTACCGCCAGTTCCTGCGCGAAAGCCAGGATGTGCTCGGCCTGGACGGCCTGGCGCCCTTGCTGCCCGATGCGCACGCGCTGGAGCTGGGCTGGGCCGATTGCATCGAAGGCTTGCGCGCCAGCGCCGAGACCGGCTCCGAAACGCACTTGCGCGAGGTGGCCGCGCGCTTTGCCGCCACGGTGGAACGCGAGCATGCGCTGATGGCGGCGCTGGCGCGGCTGTTCAAGGACGAGCGCGCATGATCATCGAGCATCCCGATGGCGTGGGCGGCCAGTGTACCGAGCAGCGCAGCGTATGCCGCATGTGCCACGGCGGCTGCGGGGTCATCGTGCAGATGCGCGATGGCGTGGTGAGCGAGCTCAAAGGCGATCCGGCCAGTCCCGCCAGCGAAGGCTTCTTTTGCACGAAGGGCAAGGCCTCGCTCGAACTGTTGACCCATCCGGCGCGCCTGACCGAGCCGCTGCTGCGCCGGGGCGACAAGCACATCGCCATGCCCTGGGACGAGGCGCTCGACATGGCGGCGCACAGGATCGGCGAGCAGATCGCCCGCCATGGCGCGGAATCGGTGGTGCTCAGTCAAGGCACGGACCGCAACTACCAGGAGTGGGTGTTCCGCTTTGCCAATACCCTGGGAACGCCGAACGTGCTGGGACCGGCCCATGTGTGCTTCTATCCGCGCGTGATGGCCTCTATCCTCACCTGCGGCGGCTTCACCTTTTGCGACTACGAGGGCGAGCCGGAGCTGATCATCCTGTGGGGCAGCAACAAGCTGCACACGCATTCCGACGGCTTGATCGGCGTCAAGCTGGCCAAGGCCTTGCAGCGCGGTGCGCGCCTGGTGGTGATCGATCCGCGCGCCAACGACCAGACCCGGCGCGCCGATCTGTGGCTGCAGATCCGGCCCGGCAGCGATGGCGCGCTGGCGCTCGGCATGCTGCATGTGATGATCAAGGAGGGCTGGTACGACGCCGGTTTCGTGGCCGGCCATACCGACGGCTTCGCCGAACTGGCCGAACACGTGCGCAGCTACGATCCGCAACGCGTGGCCGGACTGACCGGCCTGGACGCCGGGCAAGTGGTGGCCCTGGCCAGCGCCTACGGGCAGGCCGGGCGCGCCTGCATCGAGGCTGGCACGGGCTTGTCGCAAAACGAGAACGCGTTTTCCACGCTGCGCAGCATCTGCATACTCAGCGCCCTGAGCGGCAACCTGGATGCGCCGGGCGGCGACGTGCTGTGGGACCTGCTGCCGGTGGACGGGCGCCGCAGCTTCCCGCTGGCGGAGCGGCTGGCCCCGGAACAGCAAGCCAAGCGCCTCGGCGGGGGCGCCTATCCGGTACTGTCGATGGCGGGCTGGGCGCATCCGGACGCGGTCTGGGATGCGATGCTCGACGCCCAGCCGTATGCGGTCAAGACCCTGCTCAATTTCGGCAGCAACTTGCCGATGGTGTATGCCGACGCCCAGCGCGTACACCGCGCCCTGCGCGGCCTGGAATTCCACATGACATGCGACCTGTTCATGACGCCGACCGCGCAACTGGCCGACCTGGTGCTGCCGGTGGGCAGCTGGCTGGAACGCGACCAGATCGTCGAGTTCAACGCCTACCTGGCGCCGCGCCGCAAGCTGGCCCAGGTAGGCCAATGCCGCAGCGATGAAGAAATCATCCTGGGGCTGGCCCGGCGCCTCGGACTGGGACAGCACTTCTGGCCCAACCTGGAGGCGGCGCTCGATCACAAACTGGCCGGGATTGGACATACCTGGACCAGTTTCAAGCAGCACGGGCCGATCGCCAATCCGCCGCACTACCGCAAATACGCGACCGAAGGCTTCCGCACCCGCAGCGGGCGGGTCAACCTGCTGCATCCGGGCCTGCCCAGGATGGGAGGGGATGCCTTGCCGCAGTACCGGCCGGGGGAGGCACTGCCGGATGGCCACTTCCGCATGTCCAGCGCACATTCCCGCAATTTCTACAATTCGGAATACCGGCAACTGGAGAGCCTGCGCAAGCGCGAGCCGCTGCCGCGCGTGCAGATCCACCCGCAAGCGGCGGCCGCCCTGGGCATCGTCGCCGGCGACTGGGTGCTGGTGCGCAGCGCTGGCGGCAGCGCCCGTTTTTGCGCGGACTTGTTCGACGGCGTCGCGCCGGACGTGGTGTATGTGGCGCCCTCGTGGTGGTATCCAGAGGAAGAGGGCGCCGACAACTGGCAGCGCTCGAACGCGAACATGCTCACCGGCCGCGCCGCGCGCGCCAGCGAGATGGGGACGTCGAATTTTCGCAATGTCGCTGTTCAACTTGAAAAAATTGAAAAGGATGACTCCGATGCTCAATGAACGTGTTCCAGAAACCGAAGATGGCTTGCAGGGCGCCTATATCGCGACCGTGTACGACGAGATGCAGCGCCATATCCGCGACAGCGGCTGGTTGAGCGAGAAGATCGAGCTCTTGCTCGCATGCGAGGTGCGGGCCGGGAGCGCGCTCGAAATCGGCCCGGGGCCGGGGTACTTCGGCCTGGAGTGGCTCAGGGCGGTGATGGTGGCCGCCCCCGGCGCGCGCCTGACCGCGCTCGATATCTCGCCCGACATGCTGGAGATGGCGCGCAGCAACGCGGCCGCCTACGGTTTGTCGGAGCGCAGCGAGTACGTGCTGGGCGATTGCCTGCGCATGCCTTTTCCCGACAATCACTTCGACGTCTTGTTTACCCACAGTTCCCTGCACGAATGGGTCGACCCGGTCGCCGTCCTGCGCGAAACGCACCGCGTGCTCAAGCCGGGCGGGCGCTTTTGCATCATCGACTTGCGGCGCGACCTGAGCAAGGAAGCCATCGCCTTCATGCGCGGCAATATCAACGTCAACATGCGCAAGGGCTTTGCCAATTCGGTGAAAGCGGCCTACACCTCGGCCGAATTGCGGCGCCTGCTGGAGGCCACCCCGCTGGCCGGCGCGAAAGTCGAGGATATCGAGCTGGGCCTGTTCCTGACCGGCGTCAAAGCCGCCCCTGTGCAGTCATTTAACTGATGCCATCCCATGCGCGATCTCTATAACGGGGCGCAAAGCCCACAGCAGTTGCTCGCGGCCCTGCTCGAGCCGCAAGCGCCGAGCGAGCGCCTGGCGCGGCTGAACGCGTCCGTGGCCCACGCGGCGGCCGCCAGTCCCTTCTACCGGCGCTGGCCAACCCTGCGCGCGCTCGATTCGCTCGAGGACCTGGCCTCGTTCGGCTTCACCCGCAAGGAAGACTTGCGGGCCGAATATCCCTACGGCCTGCTGGCGGTCGCCCCCGAGAACCTGACCCGCTATGCCGAAAGCACGGGCACCACGGGCGGCGTGAATGCCGGCTTCGTGACGGCGCGCGACTGGAAGACCAACAATTTTTGCGTCGCCCTGGCCTGGGCCGGGCTGCTCGTCCGGGAAGACATCGTGGCCGTGGCCGTGCCGTACGAACTGTCGTACGTGGGGGCGGATATCGACCGGGTGGCCGAACTGCTCGGCGTGAGCGTGCTGGCGGTGGGCACCAACAACAAGCTGTGCCCGTGGACCCGGCTGCTGGGTTTGCTGCGCTCGCACAAGGTCACCACCCTGGTGTGCGCGCCGATCCGCGCCTTGCGCCTGGCCGCGATGGCGGCCGAGCAGGGCATCGACCTGCGGCGCGACCTGGCGGTGCGGCGCATCGTGTGCATGGGCGAAGCGCTCTCGCCGGCGCGCAAAGCGTGCATCGAGCGCTTGTGGGGGGCCAGCGTACATAACCACTACGGCATGACGGAAGCCATGTCGGTCGCCCTGCCATGCCCCCAGGGGCAGCTGCACCTGGCCGAACAGCGCTTCGTGTTCGAAGTGATCGATCCCGACAGCGCGGCCGTCCTGGCGCCCGGATCGACCGGCGAACTGGTGCTGACCACGCTGGCGCAGGAAGCGATGCCGCTGGTGCGCTACCGTAGCGGCGACCTGGTCAAGACCGATACCAGCCCTTGCGCCTGCGGCAACCCGCATACCCGTATCGTCCACCTGGGCCGGGTGCAAGACCTGATCGGCGCGCCGGCGCGGCGTTTCCACATCAGCGAACTGGACGACATCCTGCTGGCTGAACCGGGCATCGAGCCCATCTATTCGGTGCAGGGCGATACCAGCCATGTCGCCATCCACCTGATCCCGGCCGGGGGCGGGCATTGGCACGAGACCCGCGCCCGCCTGACCGCCGCCCTGGAGCGCTACTGCGCGATACCGGTGGAACTGGTGCCGATCGACCGCCAGGAGTGGTACCAGCGCATCGACAACCGTTCCAAGCCGGGCACCGTGCCCGCGCCGGCATCACCGCTTTCAACCAAGGAGACTATGCAATGAAGATCGCCCTCGTCCAAAGCGTCTGGCAGCCCGATCCGCGCGACAACCTGCAACACGTGTTGGGCATGATCGACCAGGCTTGCCAGGACCGCAGCCTCGATTTTGTGTGCCTGGCCGAATTTTTCCTGGGACCGGCCTGGTACATGCCGGGCCAGGCGCATTTGCGCGGCGTCACCGACACCACCTTGACCAGCGCCGTGTTCGAGCAACTGTCGGCCATGGCCAGGAAGCACCGGGTGCATCTGGTGTGCGGTTCGGTGGTCGAGCAGATGCCGGACGGACGCTATTGCAACACCTCGGTCTTGCTGGACCGCGACGGCGTCAACATCGGGCAGGCCAACAAGATTCACCCCTTCGCCAACGAAGCGGTGTCGTGCGTGGCGGGCGATACGCTGGCCGTGCATGAGACCGAATTCGGCCCGATCGGCATCGCCGTGTGTTCCGACTTCTGGATCCCGGAAACCATCCGCATCCTCGCGCTGAAAGGCGCCACCACTATCTTCCTGCCGGGCGGCTCGCTGCGCCAGAACCTGCCGGCCATGATCAACGCCTTCCGCGCCACCGCCTACCTGAGCGCCGTCAACATGGTGTATTGCGGGCCGGTCGGCAAGATCACTGGCGTGCGTGGCAACACCTCGATCACGGTGGAGTTCGCCGGCACCAGCCTGATCGCCACGCCGCAAGGCTTGCTGGCGCAAGCGCCGCCGGACGCCGCCGCCGTGCTCGAAGCGACCCTGTCGGGCGAAGCGATCCTGGCGCTGCGCGAAGCGAACGCGCACGACGATACCTGGATGGGGCTGGGATTGCGCCAGCCGCAAGCCTATGGCGCCCTGGAGCAGGACTACGTTGGCCTGAACCGCGACCTGGGGGCGGAAATCAGCCTGCGCATGCGCCAGATCACCCCCGGCGCCAGCGCGCCCTGAACCCCAAGGAGAACCTGACCATGAAGATTTCCATCATCGCCGGCAGCATCGCGTCCAGCCCCGACAGCGCGTGGGTCCACATGCGGCAAGCCGTGGCCGACAGTCCCGCCGCCGATTTCCTGGTATTGCCGGCCCGCTTCCTGGGCGATGCCGGCGCGCCCGACGCCGCGCTGCGCGCCGACGTGCAACAGGGCCTGGCGCAACTGGCGCGCGAGAAGCGCTGCTACATCGTGGGCGGGTCGCTGCTGTCCGAGGATGGCGCGCACGAGCTCACCTGGCTGTTCGACCGCAACGGCGCGCTGCTCCATACCCACTGCACGCCGCTGGACCCGGGGGAGGAGCGCGACGATGCGCTGTTCCCCGTCATCGAGACCGACGTTGGCCGCATCGGCATCCTGAACGGCGACGATATCTGGGTGCTCGAATCGACCCGCATCCTGAGCCTGCAGGGGGCCGAAGCGGTATTCGTGCCGGCCCGCCTGTCGAGCCGGAACGCCGACGCCAAGATCGCCTCGCTGTGGGGCCTGGCGACCCTGAACTGCGTCGCCATCGCGTTTGCCAGCGGGCCGCATGCGGGCGGACTGGCCCATGCCTCGGTGATCTTGCCGAGCGGCGTGCTGGCCGCATCAAGGCAGGCGGACAGGGCGCCCCTGCTGGCCGAGATCGCACCCGGGCAGATGGGCAAGCTGCGCGACGCCGACCTGACCTTCGCCAACACGCTGTGGTTCGGCCTGTGGTCGCGCCGCAAGCAGCTGTACGGTCCGCTCCTGGAGGCCAGGACGCCGGCGGCGGAGCGTGCGCATGCGTAAGCAGGGGCGTGCGCAATCCGAGGTATTGGCCGAGCTCGACAATCTGCGCACGCGCGACGTGCCGTGGAACCGGGTGCTCAATTCCATCTGCACCGTGCCGCACCAGGCCGCGTTGCGGGCGGGGCAGGCGGCCCTGGACAGCAATCTGGGCGACCTGCGCATCTTCCGCGGCTGCCGCGAGATAGAACAGAAGGCGCTGGCGCTGATGGGCGAGTTGCTCGGCAAGGCCGACTGCGCGGGCAGCCTGGTGTCGGGCGGCACCGAAGCGAATCTGCTGGCGATGTATGTCGCGCGCAAGCGCAGGCCGGACATCGCCCACCCCGAGATCGTGGCGGGCGAAACGGTACACTACTCGTTCGGCAAAGTGTGCGACATGCTCGGCATCACGCTGCGCGTGGTCGCGCTGGACGAGCGCTTCCGCATGCGCCCCGACGCCGCGCTCGAGGCGATCAACGGCAACACGATCGCCCTGGTCGGCACCGCCGGCAGCAGCGAGTTCGGGGCGGTCGACCCGATCGAGGAACTGGCGGCCATTGCGCACCGGCGCGAACTGTACTTTCACGTGGACGCCGCCACCGGCGGCTTCATCATTCCGTTTGCGCGCGCGCTCGGGCGCGACCTGCCGCAGTTCGACTTCAGCCTGGCGGGGGTCAGTTCGATCGCGATGGACCCGCATAAATACGGGATGTCGATCATTCCGGCCGGCGCGGTCTTCTTTCGCGACCAGGCCCTGCGCGACAGCATCAAGCTGGAATCGTTCTTCAACGCCACCCCGACCCATCACAGCCTGATCGGCACCCGCAGCGGGGCGGCGGCGGCGGCCACCTACGCCGTGCTGGAAACGCTGGGCTTCGATGGCTATCTCGACGTGACCAGGAAAAACTATCGGGTGATGGATTACCTGGTCGAGCAACTGGTGCAACACGGTTACCGGCTGGTCGCGCCGCCCCAGCTCAATATCGTCAACGTCGACTTGCCGGACGCGGTCGAGGTCATGCGCGCGCTGGAGGAATGCGGCTGGATCATCTCGGTGTCGAAGCGCTTTCGGCATTGCCTGCGGCTGGTGGTCACGCACCACGTCGACGAAGCCATGGTCGACGAATTTATCGAGCGATTGCGCTCCATCGCCACGCCACCGGCACTCTAGGGCCAGGGATGCGCCAGCCTCCCGGACACCATTTGAAGCGAACTGAAGGAGCATCATGGAAAAGATTCTTGGCTTGCTGTTTCCGCTGACGTATATCGGCTTTCTGATCCTGGAGCGCATTTTTCCGGCGCGTGTGCTGGTTCCCGTGCCGCACTGGCGCTTGAAGGGCTTCGCCTTCTTCCTCATGGGCGGGGCCATCGTCAATACCTTGCCGCTGCTGTGGCGCGACTGGGTGAGCGTACACCGCTTGATCGACCTGGACAGCTGGGGCACGGCGGGCGGCGCCCTGGCCGCCATCGTGTTCAGCAACCTGCTCGACTGGTGCCGCCACCGCTTGCAGCATGCGCTGCCGGTGCTGTGGCGCTTCCACCAGATGCACCACAGTTCCGAACGCCTGGAGGTGGCGACCGCGTTCTACTTCCATCCGATCGACACGATCGGCTATACGGTGGTGTCGACCTTCCTGGCCGCCTTCGTGGTCGGGGTCAATATGGAGGCGGCCATCCTGAGCGGCTACTTCCTGTTCGCCTCGACCATCTTCACCCATGCCAACATCCGTTCGCCGCACTGGCTCGGCTACCTCATCTCGCGCCCCGAAGCGCATGCCGTACACCACCAGGCAGGCGTACACCGTTACAACTACGGCAGCCTGCCGCTGTGGGACATGCTGTTCGGTACCTTCCGCAATCCGCGCGAGTGGAATGCGCAGTCCGGGTTCTGGCACGGCGCGTCCAGCCGGCTGGGCGACCTCCTGCTTGGCAAGAGTGTCGTGACCCGTTCCGCGCCCCAGGCCGGGCCGCTGCACCAGACCGAGCACGCCAGCGGCCCGCTGCACCAGGCCGAATGAAGCGCCGACGCGCATATTGATGCAGTCCGATTTTCCACTCACGAAAGATGCTATGGCAAACGACTATCTCTTTACTTCCGAATCCGTGTCGGAAGGCCACCCGGACAAAGTGGCCGACCAGATTTCCGACGCCATCCTCGATGCCATCCTGGCGCAGGACCCCAAGGCAAGGGTGGCGGCGGAAACGCTGTGCAATACCGGCCTGGTGGTGCTGGCCGGCGAAATCACCACGCATGCCAACGTGGACTATATCCAGGTGGCGCGCCAGACGCTCAAGCAGATCGGCTACGACAATACCGACTTCGGCATCGATTATCGGGGCTGCGCGGTGATGGTTTGCTACGACAAGCAGTCGCCCGACATCGCCCAGGGCGTGGACGAGGGCGCCGGGCTCGATCTCGACCAGGGCGCCGGCGACCAAGGGCTGATGTTCGGCTATGCCTGCGACGAGACGCCGGAGCTGATGCCGGGCGCGATCCACTATGCGCACCGGCTGGTGGAATGCCAGTCGAAGCTGCGCAGGGATGGCACCCTGCCGTGGCTGCGTCCCGACGCCAAGTCCCAGGTCACCTTGCGCTACGAGAACGGGCAGCCGGTCGGCGTCGATACGGTCGTGCTGTCGACCCAGCACGCGCCGGACGTGTCGCACCGGCACATCCAGGAAGCCGTCATCGAAGAGATCATCAAACGCGTGCTGCCGCGCGCCTGGCTGGCCGGCACGCGCTACCTGGTCAACCCGACCGGGCGCTTCGTGATCGGCGGGCCGCAGGGCGACTGCGGCTTAACGGGACGCAAGATTATCGTGGACACCTATGGCGGCGCGAGCCCGCATGGCGGCGGGGCGTTCTCGGGCAAGGACCCGTCCAAGGTGGATCGTTCGGCAGCGTACGCGGCGCGCTATGTGGCCAAGAATATCGTCGCGGCCGGCATTGCGCGCCAGTGCCAGATCCAGATCAGTTACGCCATCGGCGTTGCCAAGCCGATCAATATCACCGTGTACACCGAAGGCACGGGTCTGATTTCGGACTACAAGATCGTCGAACTGGTGCGCGAAAACTTCGACCTGCGGCCCAAGGGCATTGTCAAGATGCTCGACCTGTTGCGCCCTATCTACACCAAGACCGCCGCCTACGGTCACTTCGGGCGCAACGAGCCGGACTTTACCTGGGAGCGCACCGACAAGGCGGCAACGCTGCGCGATCAGGCGGGCCTGGACCGTCGTTGACAAGATGCGGGGGCAATGGCCCCCGCATGCGCTATTGATGCCGCAGTGCATGATGGGGGATAATGGGCGACTACGTCACTCTCGGAAAACGCCATGAAAAGATTCATCCCGGCCATCGTCGCCATGTTCGCCGCTGGCGCCGCCCTCGCGGCCCCGGCGGTGGATAAGGATTCCTACCAGTTCGGCGTGGTGAGCGGCGCGGCCAAATACGCGCGCCTGGGCACGTTCAACGTGGTCAAGCTGTGCGAAACGCGCTTTTCCGATCTGGAACCGGAAGGAGAGGGCGTGCGCACTGCCTGGCTCGACCGGAACGCGAAAACCGAGGGGAAAATGGCGGCCCTGGCCACCCGGCTGAGGGCCAAAATACAGGCCAGGAACCCGGAGGTCGATCTCGATCAGTTAATGGCCGAGGCGGACAAGCTGATGCGCCCCGCCGCGCTTGACGCGACGACCAAGCTCATCACGGAGAAGCTCGACGCCCCCAACGGCTCGCCGCGCGCCCTTTGCCAGTCGATTTTCGCTGAAATCAAGCAAGGCAAGATGGACATCGCCCGCATCCAGGTGGCGGCCAACAAGGTGCTCGCCGAGGCGGAAGTGGCGGACTTTTTGGACGGCTACAAGGGCTACGCTTTCCAGGATAGCGGGTCGGCCTTCCAGGCCACCGGTACCTGGGCCGGCCTCGCCTTCCCCCTGAACGACGCGCGCATCACAGCCGACAAAGGCACAGGGCAGCTGCGCGTGTCCACCGCCACGCTGGTGGCGCTTGGCGCGCTGGGGCCGCCGTTCGTGAGCACCAGCGAGGACGCGCTTGCCATCGAGACCTGGGACGACGATGTCATCCGCACGCAGGCCAAGCGCGCCGGCACCTCGCAGCGGTTTTTTCAGTATGTGGTGGACCGCAAGGAAAAGACGGTGACCCTGATCTTCAGCGGCCAGTCGCCCAAGACCCACGTGCTCGGCGACGCCACCGCACAGGTGCGCGAGATGAAGGCCGGCGCGCGTTAAGGCCTGTCGCCCGCCGCACGCAACTTGCGCCCCAGCCTGCGCCAGCCGATCAGCACGCCGGTCACACTCAGGATAGCCCCGCCGAGACTGAACGCCAGCATGAGCACGTCCCACAAGGGCCGCCGCTCCAGCAGCGGCAGCCAATCCCAGCTGTGCAGCATGGCGAACAGCCAGCGGCTCTGGCGTTTGTGGCGGTCGCTGCGGCCAAGCAGCGCGCCCGTGTGCGGATCGACATACACCCAGCTCTGGTGCGCATCGGCGAAGGCGATGCGCCACACCGGCAGCGGCTTGCCGGCGCCGCCGGTCATGCTGTGGGCGTCGCGGCTGTAGTAGTACAGATCGTAAGCGTCCAACCGTTCGACCTTGGCCACCGGATGGGGCAGCAGCGCGCGCGCGGCGTCGAGCAGGGCGCCGCCGTCGACCGCCGCCGGGCGGCCGGACTGGCTGTCGAGCACCAGCGGCGCACCGGCGGCGCCCTGGGCCAGCACCAGGGTGTCGCCCAGCACCCGCGTCCACTTGAGCTCGCGTATCCCCGGGCCGGCGGCGGCCAACAGCGCCGCCGGCGCGGCATCGCGTACGGACGGCAGCAGCGCCGCGCCTTCGAGCGCCGGCATGCGCAGCGGCCCCGCGCCGCCGTCGAAGACGCGCCACGGGTTCATCGACATCAGGCCGCTGAAGATCCAGCTGGCCGTCACCACCCCGAACAGCAGGCCGCCGATATGGTGCCAGCGCATCAGCGCGCCCGGATAGGGCGAGCGCGAACCGCTGCGGTACGGCGCCCGCAAGCGCCAGCGCAGGATGCCGACGGTCGCTCCGCTCAGTACCATGAGCGTGCCGGCGATCGCGAGCCAGTTGACGATATCGGCCCAGTACGGTTCGAACACGGTGTCGCGCAAAGGGTACAGCCAGTGGATCCACGCGCCGGCGTAGTTCCACAGCCGTTCTGTGCGCGGCGCATCGCGTACCACTTCGCCGGTCCGGCCCGACACATACAGCAGCGTGTGCTCCGGGTCGGCCAGTTGCACGCGGTGCAAGGGGCGGTGGCCATCCAGGCCGCGCGAGTGGGTAAATGCATCTTCGTCCACCGGGCCGAGGTAGTACATGCCGACACCCGGGCCGGCGAAGGCGGCGGCGCTGGCCATGGCGCGCGCCTGGTCGGTGAGCGCGATCCGGGCGCCGCTGCGCGCATCGACAGCGATGGCCGCCGTTCCCTTGGCGCCGGCGGGCTGGACCAGATAGACCGGGTCGCCGCCGCTGGCGGCCGCCAGCCTGAGCTCCTTGAGCGGCCCGTCGATGCCGGCCATGGCCAGCGCCTGTTGCGGCCCAAGCAGCGGCGCACCGGGCTGCAAGGCCGGCAAATGCCCCAGGCGCTCGGCCTCGGTCAGTTTCGGATAGCCGACGTACATCATCACCATGCCGGAGACGAACCACATCGCGAAAAAGGCGCACAGGACGATGCCCAGCCAGCGGTGGCCAAGGAACAGCAGGCGTTTGAAAGAGATCCCCATCGCCGGCCTCAAAACGCCACGCGCAGCGCAAGGTCGGCCGTGCGCGGCGCACCCAGGTAGGCCATGCCCGCGCTCAAATTGACGGCGTGTACCCGGTCCCCGGCATTGCGCACCCGCCCGACCAGGGCCATATCGCGGCTGAGCTGGTAACTGAGGCCCAGGTCGAGCAAGGTGTAGGCCGGCCAGTCGATGCTGTTGGCCGCGTCCGCATACACGCCGCCCACGTGGCGCAGCCCCATGCTGGCCTTGATGCCAGGGGTGACGGCGTAGCCCAGCCACAGGTTGGCGACGGTGCGCGGCGTATTCGTCGGCGTCTTGCCGGCGAGCGAGACGCCACCCTGGCGGTATTGCTCGTATTGCGCATCGACCCGGGTCAGGTTGCCCTGGATCGACCACTGGCGCGTCGGCTGCAGGCCCAGCGACAGCTCGACGCCCCTGGCCGACTGCTCCCCGACCAGGACGGTCAGGGCGCTGTTGTCCGGGTCCTGGGTGGCGATGTTCTTGCGTTCGATGCGGTACGCCGCCACCGTGGCCGAGCCTTTGCCCTGCCAGAAGTCGAGCTTGGCGCCGACCTCGCGCTGGCGGCCGGTGGTCAGCTCGCTGTTGTTGCGCACGTCGGCAAAGGAGGCGGTCGACAACACGCCAGACGGCGGGTCGGCGGCGCTCGCGTACTGGACATAGGCGGAAGCGCCCGGCGCCAGGTCCCACACCAGGCCGGCGCGGCCGGTAGTCGGGCGGTAGCGGCGCGTAAAGCTGGCCGGGTTGGCGGCGCTGATCTCGCGCCGGTTGACCAGGCCGAGCGCGATGCGCTCGTGGCGCAACGCGGTGACCACGTTGAGCGCCGGCGCGATGGCGGTCCGGTTTTCGAGGTAGATGGCGCGCGTGGTGACCTTGTTGTCGCGGTCCGGCCGCAACGCCGGGCTCATGCCGGCGATGTCGAAGAAGCGCTCGGTCGTGAAATCGTAGGGATCGACCTCGCCGAGCGAAGCCGGCAAGCTGTTGGGGAAGCGGGTCTGCTTGTTCACGCTGACATCGATGCCGAGCGCCCAGTCGCTGCGCCGGCCCGCGAGCTGGCCCTTGTACGTGGCGTCGAGGCGGTCGCCGACCATGCGCTGCTCGTGGTGCTGCAACAGGATGCCGGAGCGCGCCACGGCCGTATTCGACTGGTTGAAGCGGTAGCTCTCGACGTTGCGGTAGTCGCGCAGCGCATCGTAGAGGTACACCGTATTGGTGAGAGCGACCTGTTGCGCGGGGCGCCATTCGGTGAGCGAACGCAGCCAGTGAACGCGCTGGGCGTAGACGCCGTCGGCGCTGTTGTAGTTTTTTGCGCGCGTGGCCGGATCGATGCGCGCGCGCCCGGCCACGGGATTGATCAGCGGCGTGCCCCAGTAGGGCCGCGCCACATCTTCTTGCTGGAACTCGTAGGCCAGGGTATGGCGCCAGCGCTCGCCGAGGTCGGAACGCAGCGACGCGGCCAGCTGGGTCGAGCGGGCCGCGCTGGCGTCGATCCAGCTGTCCGCATCGCGATGGTTGAGGTCGATGCGCAGGTAATGCCCGTCGCCGGCCGCGCCACCGATGCGCCGGTTCAGGCCGATGGAAGCTTCTTTCAAGCCGTTCGTGCCCAGGCGGACTTGCGCCGCGCCGGCGTCGCCCGGTTGCGCCACCCTGGTGATGTAATTGATGGAACCGCCGACCGCTCCCGAGCCGAACAGGAAGCTCGACGGCCCGCCGATGGCTTCGACCCGGTCGATGATCCAGCTGTCCACCGGGCGCGCCGCGATCGCGTACTGGACGTTGATGCCGTTAAAGAGCTGGCTGATCGAACCGCTGCCGAAGCCGCGGTAACTGACGCCGATATTGCCCGGCGCATTGTGGGCGGTGACGCCGGCAATGGCGCGCAGGATTTCCTGGGTGTCCTGGGCGCCGCGCGCGTCGATCATGGCGCGGTCGACCACGGTGACGGTGGCCGGCGTTTCGCGCGGCGTGAGGCCGAGCCGGCTGCCGGTGGTGGAGGGCGTGTCCAGGTTCAGCTTGCCGTTGGCGCGCGGCGCTGTGCCCGCGATCTCCACCGTGGGCAGCGGCGCGTCGGCGCGCGCCTGGGTGGCCAGGGCGCCGCAGGCCAGGGCGATGGCGAAGGGGAGGGCGGCGCGGGAATGCGCCAGCGGCAGCGCGGCCGCGTGGAATGGGTGTGCAGTCATGTCGTGCTCTTGTTCGGTTGCCTGGGGCCAGGCGATTGGAAATGGGGCGCACGGATCGGACACGGCAAAGCCGCAGGCGCTGGCGCCTGTTCCTTTGCATTGAGCGATGCGTGAGCGATGTTCTACCGGATCAAGCCCAGGGCGGTCCGCGCGCGTGCGCCGCCGTCCATGCGAAGCGGGGTGTCGGCGCGTCGGGGAGCGACGCCGTGGGTGGCGCGTCGGCGACCGCCAGCGCCAGCGCGCGCGGCGCCGGCGGCAACAGGAGCACGCCGTTGCCGTGGTGGCAGTACGGGCAGTGCTGGCGTCGTTCTTCGTGCGCCGGGGGCGCGGGCGCGCCGCCGGCGGCCGCCACACTGCCGGCGCGGCAGATGTCGCCCGGCAGGAACCGCGCCGCGGGGTCGCCGCCGAAGGCGTGCGAGAGCGCCGGCGCGAGCACGGCCAGCAGCACGGCCAGCATGGCCAGCCAGGCTGCCAGGGCAAACGCCCTGCGGCTCATGCGCATCGCTGGCGCGCCGCGTGCCGCATTGTCGCGCTCAGAAGCGCCACGCCAGGCCGGCGCGCAGGGTACGCATTTCGCCCGGATGGGTATGGATGTCCGCCACCGGCGCCGCTTCGCCCGGCAATTGCGATTCGTAGTAGTAGTCGATGTCGCTCACGCGCCGGTCCAGCAGGTTGAGCACTTCGACGGTCAGCTTGAGGCGCGGCGTGAGCCTGTAGCCGAGCTTCATGTTGAGCAAGGTGGACGACGGCGAACGCACGGAGTCGTCTTCCAGCAATGCACGCGGGCCAAAATAGCGCAGGCGCACGCCGCCCGACCACGCGCCGGCCACGCCCGAGACGCCGAGCGAGGCGGTGCGGCTGATCGAACCGGGAATGAAGGCGCCGGCCGGATCGTGGTCGCGAAAGCGCGCGTGCGACCAGGCCAGGTTGGCGTCGATGATCCAGTCCTTGGCCGGCGTGTAAAAATTGGCCAGTTCGATGCCGTGGCGCCGGCTCGGGCGGCCCGCTTCGGTGGTGCCGGCGTCGCCGATGAAGATCAGTTCGGAATCGAGGTCGAGCCGCCAGGCGGCGATGGTGGTCTGCATGCCCGGCACCAGCCCGGCCAGCCGCAAGCCGGCCTCTTTGCCGGTTCCGCGCACCAGCGGCGTGGCGCGCTCGATCGCGGCACCGTCGGCATCGACCGCCAGGCCGGTTGTCGGATCGACGCTGCCGGTGACGCCGCGCGCGTCGTTGCTGTGAAAGCCTTGTCCCCAGTTCAGGTAGATCTCCGCATGTTTGCCCGCCGTGAAAATGGCGGTGAACTTGGGACTGGTGATGCGCGCATCGACCTTGCCGGAGTTGGCGGGCGTGTCGCTGTCCACGTCGAACGTGTAACGGTCGGCGCGCAAGCCGGCGACAGTGCGCAGCCAGGGCGCCCAGACGGTGCTGTTGGACAGATACAGCGCGCCGCTGCGCTCCTTGACGTCGTCTTCGCGCACCGTCGACAGGCGCTGGCGCGCCTGGCTCAGATACAGGCCGACCGGCGCCAGGCGATCCGCGCGCAGCTGAACGCCGAGCGCGGTCTCGGAAGCGAAAGGCCCGAGCGCGTGGCGCCATGTGCGCGCCGCGTTCAAGCCGAGAATGCGGCGGTTTTCAGCCTGGTGGAACTGGTCGCCGTGCCCGGGGTCGCCGAGCATATAGGTAAAGTCGCTGAACAGGTCGAGCCGCGAGGCGATGAGGTAGGCATTGACCTTGCTGGCGCCGTCGCCGTACTGGCGGCTCCACTCGCCGGAGACGCTGTAGCGCGCGGTCTGGCCGCCGTCGGTCGGGGCCAGGGTGCCGTAGCGGCCGATCAGGCCGGCGGCCAGCGCGCGCTGCGGCACCTGGTCGGTCGAGGTCCAGGACGAACGCAGCGCCATCGCCGTCACCCGGATCTCGTCATCGCCGGCCGAGCGGTGGTACGACAGCACGCCGTTGACGCGCTTGTAGCGTTCCGGCGTCTCCCAGGGACCATCCTGGCCCGCGCGTTCGAGCGCGTACAGCAGCGCGCCGCCGGCCAGCGCGGTCGAGTTGGCCACCAGCACGCGCTGGAAGCGATGCTGGCCCGCCTCCACGCTCAGCAAGCCTTGCTCCATCTGCCGCACGTAGTCGAACGCGGCCGCGCCGGCGACCGAAAAGTCGCCTTCCTCGGCATAGTAAGTGCCTTTTTTGTACTCGATGGTGCTGAGCAGCTCTGGAATCAGGAAGTTCAGGTCCGAATAGCCCTGGCCGTGCGCGTTGGTCGGCAGGTTGACCGGCATCCCCATCACGCTGGTGCGGAAATCGGTGCCGTGATCGAGATTGAATCCGCGCGCGAAATATTGATTGGCCTTGCCGTCGCCCGCGTGCTGGGTCACGATCAGGCCGGGCACCGCTTCGAGCAGCTCGCCGGTGCGCAGCAAGGGACGGTTTTCGAGCTGCCTGGCGGTGACCGTGCCCTGGTTGGCCGAATCGGCGACGCCGAGCGGGATCAGGCTGGCGGACACGCGCACTTGCTGGACCGGAGAAGGCGCATCGCCATCGACGGCGGCGTTGGCGAAGGCGAAGGTGGGCAGGGCCGCCAGCAGCAGCGGCGACAGCCGGCGCAGCCCGCGTGGCGACGGGGCAGGGGTGGTATTTTTCACGGGTACTCTCTGTAAAGACCGGACCGGCCGGCCTGTTTTTTGTGCGGCGCACATCCCCGTGCGCCGAGAAAAAATAAGCGGCGGCCGACGCCGGCGTGAGAGTCGATGGCGGGGCGGGCGCGACGCCATTGCGCGCGCTGCCGTGCGATCCACAAACACGGCAGTTCCCGGCCGCTTCGCTTCCATGCGTCCTGGCCGGTATCCGGGCTAACAGGTCAGATTGCCTCGCCTTCCCATGCCGGCGGCACAGTGGACCATGAAGACAACCGGCCGCGCATCGTTGGACGACATGCGGCGCCTGCTTTACCGTTGCGGGGACAGCACACGTTTGCCGCTGAAACCAGCGCGTGTTTCCCGTTTAACTGCGGCCTTCAGAGCAAGGCCGCTAGCACCAAAACGTGGCAATCATACGGACTGCTGAGACATTTGGCAACATTTCCATGCGCCACGGTCCGGCTCGCCAAACAGCATGGCGCAATCATGCGTAAAGGATATGGCGGCGCGAGGCGTGCCGGCCACCGGGGAGCATACGCTCATCCGATGACGTATTGATCACACATTGTCACGCGTGGCGCAATAAAAACAGGGGTCAACTTTGCTGGCGATTTGCTTGCCAGGTGAGGCAATATGGGTAGGTGATCGATGGGGCGGCGTTGCGTATCCCCATGCATGTGCGTGACAGGAGGACGGGCTCATCCCCGCCCGCTCAGCAATTGAAGGAGTAAGGCCAACACCTTGAAAGGGGCCGTCATGAGCACCGAGAGCAAGCTAGCAGACCAGGTCGTGTACGCGAAGATCCACCCGTCGATCGGCATCGCGCGGGTGGGTAATTCCAGGGAGGACGATGGCTTCTACGTCGGCCCGCAGGTGATCGATCCCTTGCCCAAGCCCCTCAACTTCTACCGTGACGGCGCCGGCGCGCTCAAACGCGAGGTGGCCGAGTTCCGCATCTATGGCTACGACGGGCAAGGGCGGGTGCTGTGCGAACTGACCATGCAGGATGGCGTCGAGATTGAATGGACGGTCGAACTGGCCAATCACAAGGCGGCCTGGTATAACTTCGAGATCGCACTCGACATCCCGGAAGCGGCCACCGCAACGCCGTCCACGCGCCGCAATGCCAAGGTGGCGCTGCTCGAGCGCGCCAGCTTGGCCATCCGCCCCGGGCCGCGCAGCATCGATGCGCCATCGGCCGCCGGCCAGCGCTACCAGTTCGATGGCGGCAGCTGCTTCGGCATTCCGGTGCCGCTGGGCGAGTTGCGCACCGATCCGCGCGGCCGCCTGTGGGTATTCGGCGGGCACGGCATGTCGGCATCGTATACCGGCAGCGCCCCGGTCACGTTCGCCAACAATGATGGCTGGTACGACGATACCGGCGATGGCCCGGTCAGCGCGCGCGTACGGCTGGGCGGACGCGACTTGCAGGTCGCGCCGGCATGGGTGGTGGTGGCGCCGCCGAACTACGGGCCGCAACAAAAATCGGTACGCACCATGTACGCCGTGATGACCGATGTCGCCATCCAGGCCGGGCAACTGCCGGTACCGGTCGAGCCCTCGTTCAAGAACGACTTGCTGCCGATTTTCAAGGCGCTGTCCGACCTTCAATGGATGAACGGTGGCTTCGCGGCCGGCTTCGGCCACGGCATGCCGCAGGATTTCCTGGCGCCGGACTATCTGCGCAAGCTCGCGCAAGGAGGCAAGACGTATGCGCAGTTGCGCAGGACGGTCGCCAACGCGTTCCGCAACCCGCAGTACCAGGATGCGTCGATGAAGCCCTGGCCCTGGGTCTATGGCGATGCGATGGACTTGCCGATGCCGCCCATCCCGCGGGCCATGACTGCGCTGACCGTCACGCAGCTGGCGATGCTGGCGCGCTGGGCGGAGGGCAAGTTCATCGCCGATTACGATCCCGCCGCCGCTATCGGGGCCACGCGCGACATCGCCGGCGTGCCGCTTGCGGAACAGGCGGCCATGCTCGACCGCGCCGCGCTCGAGTTCTGCCTGGGCGACGCCTTCCATCCCGGCTGCGAGATGACGTGGCCGGTGCGCCACGCCTCGATGTACAGCGAGCCGTACCGGTGGCGCCACCGTGCCGCCGACGATCCCGAGCCGGACTATGGCACAACCTTGACCCCGGCCGAGGCGTGTTGCTTCGATGGCCCCTTGTATGGGCAGTCTCCCGGCTCGGTCACGCGCTGGATGGCGGTGCCGTGGCAGACCGACACCGCCAGTTGCCGGTCCGGCTACGACGAGCAGTACGACCCCTACCTGCCGACCTTCTGGCCGGCGCGGGTGCCGAACCAGGTGCTCAGCGCCGCCAACTACGCCAAAGTGATGGACCCGGAACTGTGCCGGAAGGATCGGCTGGCGGCCTTCAACGAGCGCCTGGACTGGAACCGGACACTTGGCGCCGACAAATCGCAATGGATGCAGGTCATGGTCAGCCATTTCGACAGGCAAGGCATCGTCGAGGTGCGCGACGGCATTCCGAACGACCCGGACTTTCCGCCGCTGATGCAGGTCGAGGATCGCGGCGGCCCGCCGCTGGCCGAGTCCGAGCGCAAGGCAATCAACAGCCAGATGCGCCAGATCCTGCGGCGCGGCACGCCCCGGCCCGCCGAGTGACGGCGCCGCGCCCGGCCGCCGCGCCGACGCAGTGGGACGTGTTGATCGTCGGCGCCGGCCCGGCCGGCGCGGCGCTGGCCGGGCGCTTGCGTCCGCAGTATCGTGTGTTGCTGCTGGACCGGCCGGCGGCGATGGCGGCCGGGTCCCCGCGCATCGGCGAGTCCTTGCCGGGCGCGGCCCGCGTGCTGCTCCAGCGCCACGGGATCTACGCGCGGTTCCTGGCCCAGGGCCATGCGCCACGCGGCGCCTCGGTCGCGCAGTGGGAATCGGACACGCCGACGTGGTTCGATCCGATCCGCGATCCGCATGGGGTCGGCTGGCACCTCGACCGTCCGCGTTTCGATGCCGGCCTGCGCGAGAGCGCCGTGGCGGCGGGCGCGGCGCTGGTCGACGATGGCGGGCGCCTGGCGGTGTCGCACGAGGATGGCTGCTGGCGTGTCGACATCGCGGCTGCGGGGCCGGACGATGCGAGCGCGTCCCGTGGCACCCAGCGCACATCCGTGCTGGTCGACGCCAGCGGGCGCAGCATGGCCGTGGCCAGGCAGCTCGGGCTGGCCCGGCGCGGCCGGGATCGGCTGATCTGCCTGTACGCGCACTTGCCCGCGGACCGGCGCGACCAGGACCAGGCGACCCGCATCTGCGCCGACGCGAACGGTTGGTGGTACAGCGTGCGGGTGCCGTCGGGGCAGCGGGTGCTGGCCTTTCACCTCGATGGCGACGACGCCGAACTGAAGGCGCTGCGCGATCCGGCATGCTTGCTGGCCAAATCGCAGCGCCATGCGCTGTTGGCCGGGATCCGGCCCACGGCGATGGATTTTGCGGTACACGCGCAGCCGGCCGGAGGCGGCGGGCTCGATCCCGAGGCCGCCGCCGCGCTGCCGCAAGGTTTTTTTGCGATTGGCGACGCCATGCTCGCGTTCGACCCGATTGCCTCCCAGGGCCTGTTTCACGCGCTGGCGACGGCCGACAGCTGCGCCCATGCCATCGGCCGATACCTCGACGGCGCCAGCGATGCGCGCACGCCTTACCTGGACGAGATGCGCGCGGTGCGGGAGCGCTATCGCCAGCGCCTGGGCGAGACCTATGCGGCAGTACACCGCTACGCCCGTGAGCGCTTCTGGCTGCGCCGCACTGCGGCTGCTGCGCTTCTGTCCAGATAAGGGGAGGGGCCGCCGGCGGGGTGCGTGAGCATCAAAAGTAGCATATCGGCAAAATTTCACTGTTTCCGGCGCGCATAATCATTTATCATTTTCATTATTGACAATACGTCTCATTCAAGGGGCGGTAAATGATCTGGATGTCCATCGGCGCGGCCTTGTTGGCCGCGCTTGCTTTTTACCTGGCCTCGCCGCATCAATCCCTGTGGGCCGGCGCGCCGAGGCGCCCGCTGCGCTGGCTGGCGCTGCCCTTGTGCGCGGCGTCGGTGCTGGCCGCCAGCCACGGCTACGGCTTCTGGTGCGGCGTCTTCATTGCGCTGTCGGCCCTGATGCTGGCGCTGGTGGCGCTGCCTTGCCTGAATGCCTGGAGCCGGGCGCGTCATGTGGGGTAAATCCTTGGCCGCCGTCTTGCTCGCGCCGCCGCTTGGCGTGGCGCTGGTGGGCTTGCTGGCCCTGTTGAGCGGCAACCAGCAGCGCGACACCCTGCCGATCCTGCTGATGTTCTTCCCGGCGTGGGTGGGGGCGATGGCGCTGGCCTACCATTTCAAGACCGCCCTGCGCGCCTGGTTGTGGATGGGTGGCGCCACCCTGGCCGGGTTCGGCTTGATCCATGGACTGAAGGCTGCCGGCCTGCTGAGGATTGCGGCATGAAGTCGTCCACACTGAAAACCTACATCGCGGTGCATACCTGGGTCGGCCTGGTGGCCGGCTTTGCCCTGTTCATCGCCTTTTACGCCGGCGCGATCACCGTCTTCACCAAGCGGACAGCGCACGCTGACCAGTTCCGCCGCCGTGGTGCTCAAGGCGGGCAGCGGCGCCGTGGTGCGCGTGATGACGCCGCAGCAATATAGCCCGGGGACGAGCTTCCTGCGCGGCCTGCAAACCTACATTTTGGGAATTTTGGTCATGCGGCGGTGCAGTGGATGTATTTTGTGCTTGGACCGGCGGGCGCTTTCCTGTTCTACAGCGGGAATTTGCTGTGGATCGAAGCACGCCGCAAGCGCCAGGCGCAGCGCCAGCCGCTGAGCGGGCGGCTGATGGCCCAGGCCACCTTGGGCGTGTGCCTGGGCTGCGTGGCGGGGGTGTCGGCGGTCTTCCTGGTCAATAAATTGTTCCCCGCCGCGCCGGGCGAGCTGCCGCTGTGGGAAGAACGCGGCTATTACGCGGTGTTCCTGGCGTCCCTTGCATGGGCCTTCATCCGGCCGTCGGCGCGCGGCGTCCATCCGCTGCTGTCGCTGTGGCGCAGCGAATCGGTGGTGGTGGGCGTGAACGCGGTGGCGCTGGGCGCCGGCTGCGCATTCTGGAAAATGGGGCGCGCGGCCCTCAGGCGCGGCCGCGATGGCGATCGGCACAGCGTGTGGTCGATGTCATTTTCCGACATCGATGCGACTGCAAGCGGCAACACGCCCGGCATAGGCCTATGATGTCGTTAATCGCTGCGACATCCGTAGGCTTAATAGCCGCGACTACCTCACTACTAATCACCTCTAAAAAGTTTCGTGTGAATACTGTCACGCTTCCGACGATGTGCAAGTAGGCCCCTTGCGTCAAATGATCCGCGAGCGTGGTTCCAGCCTGGTGTGGGTGGGCCGCGATGCAAGGTGCATCGCGGCGCTTCGACCTACTTCAGTGCTGCCAGCGAGGCGGCCGCCCTATCATACAGGGGCGTGATGTTCATGTCGCCCGGAAAGGACTCGGCATAGCTTGTTGCGCGAGCAAAGGATTTTTCAAAGGCCGCGCGCTGACCGACTGCCTGCATGAAAGCCTGCCCTGTTGGTGAGGAGAGGAAGGCGATAATTTTGCGCGGGTCGGTATCCTGCGCGTTCAATTGCTCGAAGACGGTTGCACGATAGCCCCCGGCGCGCATGCGCTCATGCAAATTGGCGTAAGCATCAAGCCATGACTCGTAATCAATCACGTCCGCATAGCCGAACCTGCCGATCGCCATAGGAAACTGCGGTTCGGTAGTCCGCAGGAACGACTGTAACGCTGCGACGCTGTCGGGACTCATTTTACTTATCATTTCAGGGTCGTGCAGGTACCCGGCCAGTACTGCCGCCCCGTAGGCGGACTTCTGTCCAACGATCAGTTTGATGAGCTCGGCCTGGCGGTCCTGCGGCACGAAGCGCAGATTGTGCGCCAGCTCGCCGGCGTAGGCATCGGCGTCCAGCACATCGGTCTTGCGCCCATGCTCAAGCACGGCCAGCAAGTCCTCGAACGTGCTGGGGCCGCGCGAGACGGCATAGATGGCCGCCTGCGCGATATCGCGCTGCGGAGAAAAGGCATGCCTTTTCAGGTCGGCGCCGATCTGACTGCGCGCGCCTTGGTCGCGTGTCTCCCGGTACAGCGAACCCAGAACGCCTATCAAGCCCGTCTTTTCCTTGACCGCTGCGGGCCCGCCGAGCCTGGCGCGTAGCAGGGCGATGTTGGCTGCGGTGGGGGCCGGCGGCCTGATACGTAACTTCTCGATTGCGCTTATGCGCGCCTCCGCGCTTCCGGCTGCGGCATACGCCTGCAGCGCGGCCTGGGCACTCTGAGCGCCCTGGCCAACCTGGGCAACTTGCGCCCCCTGGACTGCGCGTTGCGGCGCACTTGGCGGCCCACCTTGCGCGTTCACCGCACCCGAGAGTGACGCCGTGGATGCGAGCAATATCAATAAAGATGTTTTCATGCGGGCTCCTAGTTAAACGACTCTAGTTTGTCAAACATGGTCGTGGGCAGGACCGGCAGCTACCTGTGGCTGGGAGATTACAAACTGTGATCCGCCAAGCAAACAAGTGGACTGAGGGTTTTGCCCGCTGCGAACCATATTACACGCGCGCCAACGTCCCGCACTTCGAAAGTTTGGACGACGACGACTGGTTTTTGCCCGACCTCGGTGGTGCTCACGGCGCAAAGATCACAGAAGAACGTTCTCGATCGCGGCTGACGTGTGCCAAGACGGCACAGGAATTTGGTCCGAGCGACCGTTGACACCGGCGGGCAAGGCGGCTGAAAGGCAGCGTGAGCGCTTGCTCAACAAGGAGCGGGAGGATCGGGTGCGTGCTGCGGCAAAGCGTGCTCGCGCGGCGGCGAAGGCGAATCGGCGGTAGCCGGCACAACTGACCGACTTGGGCGCCGACCTGCGCTTCACGACCGCGCGCTGAACCTTCTTGGCGGCGTAATTCGAGATCGGAAAAACTCTTTTGCATGATCGATTGAGCGGTCGTGGAGGCGCTTTTATTGGTATCGCACGAGCCCGGCACGGTGTCGGATGAATAAATCAGTGCTTCCCTAGCGCGTACCACAGATCGAAAGCATTGCCTGAAATCATAAGTCCACTACATTCCAAGCACCAAAGCAGCGCGCAAATGATCATCGGAGCTAAATAGCAATAAGTGTGTTTGTTTGGGTTGTTCACCTTCCACTTGGCGCAGGAGATTTGCAGATAATGCCACATGTACTAAAGCTGTCGCAGTGCCAACATCACCAGTAACTAACGCCGGTGTGTAGCGTTCCCAATTACTTTCTAGTCGGTCCGAAATACGCAGTAAGGTAAATCCAAATTGGTCTGCACGATATGGCTCGCCATTAAGATCACTGAATATGTGTGTGATCTTTTGCGTTTTAGATACGGTCGCAATTGCATCATTTGCAGCCTTGGTCCAACCTAGACCCATATCGTTATACACAACTCAGCCGTGCCCCTCGCGCATCGACTGTAATGCAGTGGCCACATCCATCACGCGCTGCAATCCTTGCCAGATCGTCTTTACGCCGGGTTCGCCGTCGCTCTTGC
>NZ_WHJF01000469.1:0-329 GCF_011682185.1 Massilia genomosp. 1 | reverse complement strand
AGGCCAAGCGGGCCTGAGGGCAGCGGCGCCGCAAGAGGCCTGACAAGACTGCACATCCTGGCGCACAGCGCGTGCGCCCATCCATGGGAATGGTGTAAGATACTGTATATATATACAGTTGAGCGCCTGGCCCATGGAACTGACCGACAAGCTGGAAATCCTCGCGGATGCGGCAAAATACGACGCCTCCTGCGCCAGTAGCGGCGCGCCCAGGCGCAGCTCCGAGGGCAAGGAGGGCATCGGCGCCACCAATGGCATGGGAATCTGCCACAGCTACACGCCGGACGGGCGCTGCGTCTCCCTGCTCAAGATCCTGCTGACCAATTTCG
>NZ_WHJF01000468.1:0-329 GCF_011682185.1 Massilia genomosp. 1 | reverse complement strand
AATGATTTTTTCGATCGCCGGGGTAATCGGCATGATCTGGTAGATACCGACCCGGCCCTTGTAGCCGCCGCCGAGGCAACGGTCGCAGCCGACCGGACCGTAAGGCTTCCAGCCGCCTTCCAGTTCTTCTTCCTTGAAGCCGGCGGCAAGCATGATTTCACGGCTGGTCTCGACCGGTTTCTTGCAGGTGCACAGGCGCCGCGCCAGGCGCTGCGCGGTGATCATGATCACCGACGAGGCGATGTTGAAGGGCGCTACGCCCATGTTCATCAAGCGGGTCAGGGTCGATGGCGCATCGTTGGTGTGCAGGGTCGAGAACACCATGTGGC
>NZ_WHJF01000467.1:0-330 GCF_011682185.1 Massilia genomosp. 1 | reverse complement strand
GACGCCACTTTTGTCAGCTTTTCGGCAATTAATTTCTAATCAGAGGTCAGACCCCGGTTGTGGGCGTGCTTCACCGGGGTCAGACCCCGGTTGGGGAAGTTTTGGCGGCGAGCAAAAATGAAAATGCTTGTCGCGTATTCAAAAGATGTTTGCCGCTGCTCTTCTTATAATGGTCCGACGTGCCCAGCGGTTTCCCCCTGGTACGCCCTACTAACATTGGATGAGGAATGCCATGAACGCAAAGCTTGAAACGGGTGCAACCACGCGGCCGGTGACCAGACAAACCTTCGACGACGTCCTCGTCCCAACCTACGCGCCCGCCGCCATGGT
>NZ_WHJF01000466.1:0-330 GCF_011682185.1 Massilia genomosp. 1 | reverse complement strand
TGCCCGCGCCCGCCGCGCGGCCGCTATCGTTGAGCCGGATCGTGGTCGCCAGTCCACGGCTCAGGTCCGCCAGGGTGTCGGCATCGTCGAGGTTGAAATGGATATCCAGGTCGTCATGGCTCATCACCCAGATGGTCCCGAAAAAAGCGCCGAACTGGCCGATCAGGGGCGCCACCAGCGCTTCGTTAACGGGAACGCCGGTTTGCGCCATCCACGCAAAATACCGGTGCGGCTTGAGCAGCAACTGGGTTTTGCGGTACGAAAAGCACAGCCCGCATGGGCTGTCGGAGCGGGGAAAGCGCCGGCCTTCAAACGGCCCCAGCACGCCCA
>NZ_WHJF01000465.1:0-330 GCF_011682185.1 Massilia genomosp. 1 | reverse complement strand
CTCTCCGCGGCCTTTTTCTTCGTCGACGCTACCCAGATCGGCGCGATGTACGCGCTCCAGATCGCGCTTGGCCTGGTGCTGGGACCGAAGTCGCCGCTGGCGTTTTCGATGTATGCCGACACGGCCGACTACAACGAGTGGCGCAATGGCCGGCGCGCCACCGCGATGACCTTCGCCGCCGCCACGTTCTCGCAAAAACTGGGCACGGCGCTGGCGCTGGGCGTGATCGGCGCGGTCTTTACGGCGCTCGGCTACGTGCCGAATGCGGCCCAGTCGAGCGGCTCGCAAGCGGGCATCGTCTGGCTGATGTCCGTCATTCCGGCCTTGTTC
>NZ_WHJF01000464.1:0-330 GCF_011682185.1 Massilia genomosp. 1 | reverse complement strand
CATCAAGCCCGCTGGGGAACGCTCTTCCCCCAGTGGGAGCCCGCGGCAGGCGTCTACGGCCGCGCGCATGGCGAAAAGCCACGCGCAATGGCACCCAGATTTGCGCGCTTTTACAAGCCCGCTAACAAACCGCGCATGATTGATTTCAGAGCGACAGAAGAATGTACGAGGCAGCGTGAGGTTACTGAGATCAGCCCCCTCGCCTAACCTGAATGTTGCATAAACCGCCGCCGCAGCGTCACTTTTCCGATGCCGGAGTTTTTCAACTTAAATCGGAATGTCGCGGGCGATAGCGTCCCTACCCAATTGAACGGGACAGTCAATGAAGCG
>NZ_WHJF01000463.1:0-332 GCF_011682185.1 Massilia genomosp. 1 | reverse complement strand
GAGCCAGATCTTTGGCCAAAGCGAGCTGGCCAGCGGCAAGCCGGAGGCGGCCGCCGCGGAACGCGTGGAAATGCTGGTCGATACGCGCTTCGCCGCGCTGCGCGAATTTACGACAGCGCGCGCAGAAGGCAGCAAGGCCCCTATCGAAGGCATTGTCGAGACCATCGGCGAGCTGTACGCCCAGTTGACCGCCACCGAAACCGCGCTGCGCGACGGCGCCACGCCGCCACCGAATCAAGTGCTCAGCAAAATCCTGGCCGAAGCCGGCCGCCTGCCGACCCCGTTTCGCGGCATGCTGGGCGAACTGGCCAATTCGTCCGGCAACAACGTGC
>NZ_WHJF01000462.1:0-333 GCF_011682185.1 Massilia genomosp. 1 | reverse complement strand
CAGCGCACGCGTCCAGCGGTCGAGAAAATCGGTGGCCAGGGCCGTCATCGGCAGCGTTTCGACGCGCCATTGCGTGATATCGGCGGCGCCGTCCCACCACTGCTCGAAGGCGCTTTGCAGGCGCGCCAGCCTGGTCGAGAGGATGCGCGCGATGACGATGGTTTCGTCGGCCGAAAAATAGGCTTCCCAGTTGCCGTTGACGCTGTTATCGAGCTGGTAGAACTTGACCAGGGCAGCGTACTCGCTGGCCATGGCGAGCAGGTCGGGAAAAGACATTTCGGCCAGCGAAAAATAGCCGTCCTGCAGTGCCGGCAGCAGGCGCTCGGCCTGGCT
>NZ_WHJF01000461.1:0-333 GCF_011682185.1 Massilia genomosp. 1 | reverse complement strand
AATTTTCTCTCGGTGGTGGTGGTGGTGGTGGTGCTCATACGTCGTCCTCATCGGTGGTAGGTTGGTTTTTTCGCGCTCGTGATGTTTTCAAAATCGCTTTCATGCCGGCCACGGCACCGGCCGGCATGCCTTTTTTGGCGCGGGGAGGCGCCACGGTCGGATCGATGACTCCCACGCGGCTCTGGCGCGGTGGTGCCGGCGGGACCCCGCCGTTGTCGATCGCAGCCTGCACCCGGCCCTTGAACGCCAGGGCGGACTCGCCAGCTTGCGCCGGTTGCAGTCCCAGCCGCGCAGCTTCGGCCGCGACGCTGGCGTCCGACGCCCACCAAGCCT
>NZ_WHJF01000460.1:0-334 GCF_011682185.1 Massilia genomosp. 1 | reverse complement strand
TGCCAGCCAGGGCGCCGAGGGAATAGAGGGCCACGCTCGCCTCCGTTCCAACCACGACAGCCGCCGCCACCAGGACGCCGGTAGCAACGATGAACGGCGTCGAGTAGGCCATTGCCCGCAGCCGGCCGATGCGGCCTTTCATCGACAAGCCGAGCATTCCAGGTGCATCGCCCGCTTCGCGCTGCGCGCCGCCAGCGCCGCCGATGGAGGCCGCCGAGACGCTGTAGACCCCGGCCTCCAGCGCATTGACGCTGGCACCGCCGGAAACGACCGCCATGCTGTATCGCTCGGCCGCCACCGGCTTGATGTTGACGCGGCCGAGCAGCCATTGGTA
>NZ_WHJF01000045.1:0-54309 GCF_011682185.1 Massilia genomosp. 1 | reverse complement strand
ACATCGGTCCGTGTGTCATTCTCGCGTCCAAATATCAAGAGTAAACGCCTTTCTCGGCGAGTTTACAAGCAATATTTACAATCTTTGCTCACCGCGACGTCCCAGCCTTCATGCAATCGCCCTACATGCTGATGCAGGCGGCCGCCGGCCTCGTCGCGGCAGGCCAGCCCGGCGCAAGCAGCACCGCCGCAACGCCAGCGGCGGCAAGCCGGGCGACGTCAATTTTTTGTCGGGCGAGTGGAAAATCAGGCACAGGCAGTTCAAGGACAAACAATGGTGGAAGACGGACAGGCGCTCATCGTGCGCGGGGTCTGGGACCGAATCGGCGCCGCTTCGTGCCGCTGGCGCAAGGCCGTGTGGCGCGATGGCGGCCACAGCTGGGCGGAAAACTGGATCATGGACTGCGCGCCAGCTGATTGGCGCGCAATAAACCGCACTCCAGCCAGGGGCGGCTAAGACGCTCGCTCGCCCCAGCCGCGCACGTCGTGGCCGCCAAACACCATGCGCCGGATGGCCGGGCTGGCCAGACTGTCGGTAAACCCGGGCGCCATGGCGCTGACCGCGTCGAGGCGCGCGCGCTGGCCGGGCGTGAGCGTGCAGCCGAGCGCGGCCAGGTTATCGTGTAATTGCGCCGGCGTGCTGGCCCCGACCAGCACCGTGGCCACACCCGGGCGGCCCAGCACCCACGCCAGCGCCACCTGGGCCGGCGCGCGTTCCTGTTCGGCCGCCACCTCGGTCAGCACGTCCAGGATCGCCCAGTTCTTTTCGGTGAACTTGCTGTCGCCAAATGGATTGGCGCCACCCAGGCGCCCCGCGCCGGCGCCCTGGCCACGCTGGTATTTCCCTGACAAAAACCCACCCGCCAGCGGGCTCCACGGCATGACCGCCATGCCGGCCTCGAGCGCGGCCGGTACATGCTCGCGCTCGATATCGCGCGCCACCAGCGAGTATTCCAGCTGCATCGCCACCGGTCCCGGCACGCGCCGCTCGGCGGCGATGGTGGCCGCCTTCATCGCCAGCCAGGCGGGCATGTCGGAAAAGCCGACATAGCGGATTTTGCCGACCCGTACCAGGTCGCCGAGCGTTTGCATGATTTCCTCGACCGGGGTGACGCCGTCCCAGATGTGCATCCAGTACAGGTCGATGTAATCGGTGCCCAAGCGCTTGAGCGAGGCGTCCAGCGCGCGGTGGATGTTCTTGGCGCCCGCGCCGCCGGCGTTCGGATTGCCCGCTTGCACCGCGTGCGCCGCCAACGGGCTGGCCGAAGCGTTAAAGCCGAACTTGGTCGACAGCACCACCCGCTCGCGCACCCCGGCGTCGGCGATGAAGCGGCCGACCATCTCTTCGCTGGCGCCGCCCGAATAGATGTCGGCGGTGTCGATGAGATTGCCGCCCTGGCCGAGGTAGGTATCGAACAGCGTCCGCGCCCCGGCTTCATCGACGCCCCAGCGCGGCGTGCCGAACGTCATGGTGCCCAGCGCCAGCGGACTGACAACCAGGCCGGAGCGGCCGACGGTGCGATAAGCGGTAAGGTCCATGTCTTTATCTTTCATAGTGATCGTTATTAAAGTCTGGCATGCTTGCGCAGCATGGTCAATCTTTTTTATAATGATCGCTATGAAACAACCTCGAGCGAAGAAAACCGGTCGTCCCCTGTCGTTCGAACGCGACGTGGCGCTGGAACGCGCCATGCATGCATTCTGGCGGCACGGCTACGAAACCACCTCGGTGGCGGAGCTGACGGTGGCGATGGGCGTGACCGCCCCCAGCCTGTACGCGGCGTTCGGCGACAAAAAGAGCTTGTTCCTGGAGGCGGTGCGGCTGTATGCGGGCGACCCGGCGGCGATCGGCGCCGCCCTCGATGCCGCGCCAAGCGCGCGCGCTGCAGTGCTGGGCATGCTGGAGGGGGCCGCCGCAGGATTTACCGGCGAATCGACGCCGCCCGGCTGCCTGCTGGCCAGCGCCACGGCCAGCGGGTCGGCGGCCAGCGCGGATGTGCAGGCGACGGTGGCCGGCGTGCGGCGCGAGATTGCGGCGCTGGTGCGGCGCAGGATCGAACGCGACGTCGCGCTGGGCCTGCTGGCTGCGGACACGGATGCGCCGGCCCTGGCGCATCTGGCGATCGGCGTGATCCAGGGCATGTCGGTGCTGGCGCGCGACGGGCTCGGGCGCGATGTCTTGCTGGGCGTAGCGGCGCAGGCGATGCATGCGTTTCGTGCAGGGCCTGCTTGATTACCTGCAGGTGGCGTACACGGTGTACCCGCTTGGGTACATCCGCGACGTGACCTCTCCGACATGCAATCTGCAGGACTTGATCGGCGGGCTCAACTTCTCACTTGCAAACGGCCCAGGCGGTCCAGATGTAAGGGTTCTGCCGCACCTTGGTCTGCTTGACGTGCAATATACACGTCGTGAGTGTGCGGTCGATCCGTTGCCAACGCTCCAGACGTCCAACGCCCCACGTTTCGCCGCCATACACGCACACCAGCCAGTTGTCCATCTCCGTAGCAAGGCCGAACTCGGTTTTCCATCCCCCTTTTACCTTCACGGGGGCAGGTGGAACCAGGGTCTGCTCGCTGTACAGCTCGCCCTCTTGCATGTACGTATAGCTCAGATGCGCCCGCTTCATCAGGCCGTGGCCTTCCGGATCGGACGAATCCGGCGCCAATGTCAGCGTCTTGGGCGGATAGACATCCGGGCATTTCACCTCGACGGCGTGGGCCGCCGAGGACAGGATCATCGCTGTCAGCAACAGCGTTTTCATTGCACGACCACTACGTAAAATTCCGTGGCGTCGTTTGATGCCTCTCGCAGTTTGATATTGCTTTTCTTTTCCGCAGCTGTCCAGGTCTTTACTCCGCGCTTCCCCGGAGCTTTGCTTACCCACTGATCAACCATAAAAAAAGCAGTAGGCTTCCCTTTAGCATCTCTCTCGATGTCGGCGAAACTATGAAATAGTGCGGCATGCCACCCTTTTTCGTTTGGAAACCGCCATTTGTTATTCACGAGTTTGAAGTTGGCGATGACCGTGCCAGGCGCCAGGGTAGTCAAATCGAGCACCCTGGCCCCGCGTTGCCATCTGCTTGTATGGCCAACACTGGTGTATTCTTGAGGCAAGCGCACGCACTGCCCATTATCGATCTTTTTCGTGTCAGTGCGCTTCCACTCCGCCATCAAGTCATCCAGGTCGCCACGATAAACAACGGGGTGAGGCATTGCGACCTCCCCTTACGCGCAGCGGTTCGATGCGCAATCCCAGCCGCCGGCGGAGTTGCCTTCTGGTCCGCCCTTGATGCCCTGGCGGGTGTATTTCCATTTCATTTTCGAATACGCCAGATGCACGTATTCAATCACGATACCACTGTCGCCGCTGTCTGGCGTGACGCTCGAGACGATCACGTTTTCAAGATCCACGGTGTAGTAATTGACCGGCTTGCCATCGCCATCGGCGCGCATGAACTGGAACGACGCTTTGGGAATGGTTTTGCCCATTGCGCAGTGCTGCTGCAGGATCGGAGACGCCATGTCAGCAAATTTTTTGAAAGACAGGTCCGACAGTTCCGCCCTGCCGGTGGTCATCCCGCCGGCCGTCGACGCTGTCGATGCGCCCGGCTGGAACACGCTCCAGGTCACGCGCGATACTTCAATCCAGTCCTTGTGGCCCGCATCCGTGGATTCGCCCTTGATACCGTCGAGTTGCATGTAGACATCTGTTGCCATGTTGACTCCAAAAATATTAACTAATCAGTATTATCGCTGCAACGCGGCAGTATTGCCAATAAATTAATGTTAAATCGCAGACTTCGGATTGATACAATTCGGACAATCATGAGACTTGTGTCGGGAAGCTGATTTGATCCGGACCGCATCAGGATGATTACTTGCAGCTCGCCCGGGCCTTCCAAACCGTTTGGCTGCGCGGCTCCTTGGTCTGCGTGACGCGCAATACACACGAGCTCAGCTTGCTGTCGAGCCGTTGCCAACGCTCCAGACTCCCATCGCCCCACGTCTGGCCGCCATATCCGCAGACCAGCCAGTTGTCCGTCTCCGGAACGACGCTGAACTCGGTTTGCCACCCCCCCTTCACCTTCGTGGAAGCGGGAGGAACCAGGGTCTGCTCGCTGTACAGATCACCGTCGTGAATATACGTATAGCTCAGATGCGCCGGTTTCAGCAGTCCATGCCCTTCCGGATCGGACGAATCCGGCGCCAGCGTCAGCGTCTTGCTCCGATAGAAGTCAGGACACGTCACCTCGACGGCCTGCGCTGCCGAGGACAGGAAAATCGCTGCCAGCAAAAGCGCTTCCACGGCGCCGCGACCTGAAGATAGAGATTGTCTGATCATGTTAATTCCCAAAAAGTTCGACTGGATAATATTATCGCGGCAACATCATGCGATTGCCAATGAATGTCGACACTACGGGCCCGGCATGTCGTCAATGCTGAGGTAACATCGTAGGCCTGCGCAAAATCAACGTCATTCCTGAGGTACACCATGAACGTTTTTTCGGACTACCTGGCACAGATGGACGAGCCGTCCCAGCGCGCGCGAACGAGCGAGGTACTCGATTGGGTCAGCCAGGCATTCCCCGCGCTCGAACGCAGGATTGCCTGGAACCAGCCCATGTTCACCGATCACGGCACCTTTATCGTTGCTTTCAGCACGGCCCGCCATCATCTCGCGCTCGCCCCCGAAGCGGCCGCCATCGCGCACTTCTCCAGCCAGATCGAGCAGGCCGGCTACGAGCACACCAAACTGTTGATCCGCATTCCCTGGCGCGCCGAGCTCGCTTTTTCCCTGCTCGGGAACATCATCGGCTTCAATATTGCCGACAAAGCCGGTTGTGCGACCTTCTGGCGCAAGCAGGCCAAGCCCGCCGCAAGCGCCAAAAGTGAAGGCTAGCGCGCCAGCGCCATGCGGATATGCGCGATCTTGTCCAGCACCGCCGGGCGCGTTTCGTGCGCGCGCGCGACCACCTGCACGTCGATCGACAACAAGCGGGCCACCGCCGGCGGCAGCGCGCGGTAAGCCACGCCCAGGCGCGAGGTCGCCCGCATCGATTGCGGGCACAGCGCCACGCCCTCGCCCGCCGCCACCGCGGCCAGCAGCAGCGTGAAGTCTTTCGGTTCGGGCCGGCGCGGGGCTGCATAGCCGAGGCGCCTGAAAGCGCGCTCGCACTTGTCGTAAAAAGCCGGATTGTCGGCGCGCGCAAACCAGAACAGCGGCAAGTCGACGACGTCGGCCAGGTCGGCCTGCGCGTTCGCCGCCGCCGGATGCGACTCGGGCAAGACCAGGATCATCGGCTCGCAAGCGAGCAGCTCGACCGTCAGGTCCGCCCCCGACGCGGCGATATCGCCGACGATCGCCAGATCGAGCGCGCCGCTGCTCACGCGCTCGGCCAACTGGCGCGACCATGCCCGTTCCAAGGCCCGCCCGCCGGTAAAGGCCGCATCGGTCACGAGCGCATGCAAGGCCGGCATCAGCGCGTGATTGATCACGCTGGTCAGGCCCATGCGTACCGCACCGGCGTCCTCCACGCTCGCCCGCACGGCGCCAACGGCGGCGTCCAGCGCCAGCAGCAGCTTGTGCGCCTCTACCCTGAACGCGACGCCGGCCGGGGTCAGGCTCACGCGCTGCGTGTCGCGCTCGATCAGGCGCACCCGCAGCATCTCTTCCAGGCCCTGGATCTGGCGCGACAGCGGCGGCTGCGACATGTTCATCAGCTCGGCGGCGCGGCGAAAATTGAGCTCTTGCGCCACCGCCAGGAAGCACTGCAAGGCCCTGGTGCTGGGTAAATGTTTCGACAGCATCAGCATAAGTAGGCTCCAGAACCGGTTTTCGCGAGGATGCGGCGCAACAGGGACAGGCGCATGGCCGATTATCCCATCCTTGCGCCTCGCCTGGCGGGCCGGTTTAGAATGCGCACACCGAGCATATTGCTGTTATCGAGGACGCGGCATGGTCTAGCCTAGAAGGAAACGACTGCCCAAGGATTTCGAGGCGATGCTCGACAAGGGCGATCTCGATGAACTGAAAGCCGTGTTCGACACGCGCCTGATCGACGCCCGCGGCGGCGACGACAAGCGCAGCGCGCTGGCCTTCGACCTGTGCCCGGACCCGCTGGCGCGCTGGCTGCTTGCGCAAGGGGCCGATCTGTACGCGACCAACACCGCCGGCGACACGCCCCTGCACCTGCGCGCATGCAGCTGGCGCGGCCGCATCGAGGTGTTGCTGGAACTGGGCGCGGACGTCAACCGCCCCAGCGCGTCCGGCGCCACGCCGCTGCACGACGCCGTGCGCTGCCACCGCGCCGGCAGCACCGGCGTGCTGCTCGCGCATGGGGCGCGGGTCGACGCCGTCGACGCACAGGGCCTGACGCCGCTGGAACTGGCGCTCAAGACCTGCCGCAACGCGCAGCTGACCGAGATGATCGTCATCGCCGGCAAGCTGCTGGCGGCCGGCGCCCGGATCAGCGCGCCGATGAAGGAGCATGTGAGGATGATCGGCACGCGGTTCGAGCAATCCCGCGCCGTCTTCAGCGCGGAGCATGTCGCCGCCGCCAGCGCAGCGCTCGACGCGCTGTTCGCGCTGTTCGAGGTGACGCCGGTGGCGATGAAGGCACCGCTCCACCGGCGTTAGCATGCGGCCATGGACCAGCGACGTGGTCACCGACCGGGAATTGATCACCGGCCAGAATCCGCCTCCCCCTGCAAGTCGGGCAAGCGCTGCTCGATCGCCTGAAAAAAACAGCACCCGGCCGGCCCTTCTAAGCTTATGTGAAATGCGTCGTTCTGTTAACACCGAACAGACTTTATAGTGGCAGCCCGTTCGGCCGCAGTGCCGGCGCCCCATCACTGAGGAGTCTACAGAATGAAGCAACACGGTTATCAAAGCGCGCCCCCAGGTCTGCGTCTCAGCATCCTGGCCATGTCGATGGCGTCGCTGTGGGTTCCGGCCCTGGCCCAGACCGGCGACGCCGGCGCCGGCGCCGAGACGCCGCCGCCGGCCGTGGTGGTGACCGGCACCCGCGTGTCGAACCGCTCCGTGCTCGATACGGCCTCGCCGGTCGATGTGGTGTCGGCCGACCTGATCAACAACAATGGCGTGACCGAAGTCAGCCAGGCATTGTCGGCCGCCCTGCCGGCGCTGAACTTCCCGCGTCCGGGCCTGACCGACGGCACCGACACCGTGCGCCCGGTCACCCTGCGCGGGCTGGCGCCGGACCAGGCGCTGGTGCTGGTCAACTCCAAGCGCCGCCATGCGTCGGCGCTGGTCAACGTCAACGGCACCGTGGGGCGCGGTTCGGCCTCGGCCGACCTGAACACCATCCCGGCGGGCATCATCCAGACAGTCGAAGTGCTGCGTGACGGCGCCGCCGCCCAGTACGGCTCGGACGCGATTGCCGGCGTGATCAACTTGCGCCTGCGCGAAAACCGCAGCGGCGGGGAAGTTGGCGTGAGCACCGGCGCACGCATGTCGGAATACGATTACAACACCGGCGCCGTGCCGGCCGGGCTGGCGCTCGACGTGCCGAACAAGCGCAAGCGCACCGACGGCCAGACCACCACCGTCAGCGGCTGGAAAGGCTTTACCCTGGGCGAGGACGGTTTCCTGACCGTGGCGGCCGAATACAAGAAGCAATCGCATACCGAGCGCAGCGCGTACGACGTGCGCCAGCAGTATCCCCTTATCAACGGCAAGTTCGACCCGCGCGAGCAAACCATCAACCGTTACAACACCTGGGGCGGCGAGCCGGAACTGACCCAATCGACCATCTTCGCCAACGCCGGCATGCCCTTATCGGGCGAGGCCAAACTGTACGGCTCGACCAGCTACCAGAAGCGCGATTCGCGCGCCGCCGGCTTCTTCCGCCGTCCGCTGCAAGATGAAAACATCGTCGCGGTCTATGCGGATGGCTACCTGCCCGTCATCGCGCCGACGGTGGACGACTTCAGCGCCACCGGCGGGCTGGCCTGGAGCGCGCAGGGCTGGGACTTCGACGCCTCGCTCGGTTTCGGCCGCAACAAAATGGCGTTCACGGTCGAAAACTCGCTCAACCGCTCGCTCGGCGCGACCAGCAAGACCGCCTTCGACGCCGGCGGTTTTGCCTACGACCAGCTGACCCTGAATTTTTCGGCCGTCAAACCGGTCAGCGTGGCCATCTTGCCGGCGCCGCTGAACGTGGCCGTGGGCGCCGAAGCGCGCCGCGAAAACTATGAACTGTGGGCCGGCGAGCCCGATTCTTACCGTTACGGCGGCGTGACCCTGGCCGACGGACGTCCGAGCGCGGCCGGCTCGCAAGTGTTCCCCGGCTACACCCCGGCCAACGCCATCGACAGCGGGCGTCACTCGATCGGCGCCTTCCTCGATCTGGAAACCAAGCTGACGCCGGAGTTGCTGACCTCGCTGGCGGTGCGGGCCGAGCGCTATTCGGACTTCGGCAGCAACGTCACCGGCAAGCTGGCCGCGCGCTACGACTTCACGCCGGCGTTCGGCCTGCGCGGCTCCCTGCAAAACGGCTTCCGCGCACCTTCTCCGCAGCAGCAGTTCTACACATCGACGGCGATGACCTTCATCGACGGCGCGGCGTTCAATATCGCCACCTTCCGTCCCGACGACCCGGTGGCCGTCGCGCTCGGCGCCAAGCCGCTGGAAGCGGAAAAATCGGTCAACCTGGCGCTTGGCGCGGTGGCCCGCATCGGCCCGGTGAGCCTGACGGTCGACGCCTACCGCATCAAGATCCGCGACCGCATCGTGCTCAGTGAAAACCTGACGCAAGCGAATGTGCGCCAATTCCTCAGCGCCAACGGCTACAGCGGCGTGGGCGGCAGCCGTTTCTTCATCAACGGCGTGAACTCGACCACGACGGGTGTCGACGTGGTGGCGAACTGGCCGCTGCGCAGCACTGCGGGCCTGATCGACCTGACCCTGGCCGGCAACTTCAACAGCACCGAGGTGACGCGCGTACCGGTCACGGAGCAGCTCGCGGCGCTGAGCCCGGCGCCTTCCCTGTTCGGGCGCGCAAACGTGCTCGGTATCGAAGAAGGCCAGCCGAAGAACAAGATCAGCGCCAGCGCGCGCTGGAAGCTGGCCCAATGGGGCGCGACCTTCAACGCCACGCGTTACGGCAAGGTGCTGTCGGCGGGCAGCACGCAAGCGAGCGATTTCTGGCTGACGCCGAAGACCGTGGTCAACCTGGAAGCGCGCTACACGCTGGCGGGCGGCGCAACGCTGGCGCTGGGTGCGGACAACCTGTTCGACGTGTATTCGGACCCAGTGCCGGCCTCGCTCAACACCACGGCGGCGGTGCCGTACGCCAACCGCGCGCCGTTCGGCCGCTCGGGACGCTTCGTGTACGCGCGGGCCAGCTACAAGTTCTGACGTTCATCTGGCGCCGTAGCGCGCGACGATCTCGTCGTAGCCATGCAACCGGGTGTCGCAACCGGGTGTCAGGTCTGACAAACGGACACGAGCTCGAGCGTAAAGCAAACGGCTGGCCGCCTTATGCTGAGTTCGTGTCCGAATGTCAGACCTGACACCGGATTTGAAAAGCAAACGGCTGGCCGCCTTATGCTGAGTTCGTGTCCGAATGTCAGACCTGACACCGGATTTAGGCAGGATACGTCTCATCGAAGTGTTTTATGGATGCCTCAATTGCGCTTAACTCCTTCGTGGTCCGGCTTGCGAGCGCGCGGCGCAGTAGCGGAACCGCCTTCGCCACAAGGGCCTGATGTTCGATATAGCCCGAATCGACGGCAATCTCGGTAAGCATCCTACCCAGGATATAGGGATCGACGGTCGTGGCGCCTGCCTCCATATACCGAACCGCATCTGGCGCAGAAATACCATAAAGAACATCAAACGCGGAGGCCTGATAATACACGTCGCCGATCTCCTCGCGCAGGATCCTCAATGCCACCTCCCGCGCACGCGCTTTATCCAACTTCGCCAGCGCTTGCAGGGCGTCACCACCTTCATCAAAATCCTCGACGACAATTGCCTGCTCCTCCAGCCGGGATAGTTCATTCAATACGGACGCGTCAGTTTTTGTCATTTGTAGAAAATATTCGGGGAGGCAGCTTAATCCCAGCTGTCCAAGGCTCCGCCCGCAGCCAGGAAGTCGATGGCCGCGCCGATGCACTGTTTCGCGCTCTGCATGAGCCCACCCCCATCCTCACCCAGCAGCGCGCGCAGCAATGCCGGCGCGAGCACGATGTCGATCAACTGCGTAGCGGGCACGGTCGCCCTGGCGATCGCGCCGGGTTCGGACGAGCGCGCGGCGATGGCGCCGGCAACCCGCCCCACGCCCATGCGCCAGCGCAGCTGGTCGGCGCTCAGTGCCATGTCGCGCAAGCGCGGCGCTTCCGCGACGAGCAGGCGCAGCAACGCGACCGCATCCGGCTGCAAGGCCTGCTCCACCACGCTCATGGTGGCCGCTGTGATGCGCTCGCGCAAGGGGCTGTCGTCAACGTCGAGCGCGTCGGGCGCCGCAAACAGGCGCGCAAGATTGCTTTCGATGACTGCGGCAAACAGCGCCCCCTTGTTGGCATAGCGCGCATAGATGCTGGCCTTGCCGGCGCGCGCATCCAAGGCCACCTGGTCGCAACTGGTGGCGTCGAATCCCAAGGCCAGGAACAGCCGCGTCGCCGCGTCGAGCAGCCGGGCATCGACCTCGCCCTTGCGCCCCGCCGCCGGCCGCCCTCCGGCGCCGCGCTTGTCGTGTTCTACCGCGTCCATACTGTCCTTCCCCACGCCGTCGTTCCTCATCTCGAATTGAATCTGTGTTAATCTAGACTGAACCGTTCAGTTCAGTTTAAATCCAGCAAACCCGCTGATTGTACCCGCGTCCCACCTGCCCTGCCGCCGCCGGCCAGGCGATGCACACCGTGAGGGAAACACCATGTCCGACGCAGTCCATCCATTCCATCTGTCCATTCCCCAGGCCGAGCTGGACGACCTGCTGCGGCGCCTCGCGCAAACCCGCTGGCCCGATGCCGAGACCGTGCCCGACACCAGCCAGGGACCGCAACTGGCCAAGCTGCGCGCGCTGGTGGCCCGCTGGCAGGACGGCTACGACTGGCGCCGCTGCGAAACCATGCTTAACGGGCTCGGCCAGTACCGCACCGAGATCGACGGGCTCGACATGCATTTCCTGCACGTGCGCTCGCCCGAGCCGGACGCGGTCCCGCTGCTGCTCACGCATGGCTGGCCGGGATCGGTGCTGGAGTTTCGCAAGGTGATCGGCGCGCTGACCGACCCGGTCGCGCATGGCGGCCAGGCCAGCGACGCCTTTCACCTGATCATTCCTTCGCTGCCGGGCTTCGGCTTTTCGGGCAAGCCGACCACCGGCGGTTGGAACATCGGCCGCATCGCGCAGGCCTGGACGAGCTTGATGGCGCGCCTCGGCTATGCGACCTGGGCGGCGCAGGGAGGCGACTGGGGCGCGGCCGTCACCACCACGCTGGGCTACATGGCGCCGCCGGGCTTGATCGGCATTCACCTGAACATGGTCATGTTCCAGCCGACCGAACAGGAGCGGGACGACGCCACGCCGGCCGAACAGGCGATGCTGGACGACGCCCGGCGCTACGATCAGGAGTTCTCCGGCTACTACAAGCTGCAAAGTTCGCGCCCGCAATCGGTCGGCTTCGGCCTGGCGGACTCGCCGGCGGGACTGGCCGCGTGGATCTATGCGCTGTTCCAGGACGTGTCCGACAGCGGCGGCAACGCCGACAACGCATTCGAACCGGACGACATGATCGACGACATCATGCTGTACTGGCTGCCCAACACCGGCGCCAGTTCGGCCCGCCTGTACTGGGAAGCCATGCAGGCGATGCGGGAAGGCGGCATGCCGTCCGGGCCGATGGCGACCCCGGCCGGCATCAGCATGTTTCCGCGCGAGCAGATCAGGCTGTCGAAGCGCTGGGCCGAACGCCGTTTTTCCAGGCTGGCCCACTTTAACGAGCTTGAACGCGGCGGCCACTTCGCGGCGCTGGAGCAGCCGGCGGACTTTATCGACGAGGTCCGGGCAACGTTCCGGTTCGCCCGACAGAGCGGCGTTCATATCGACGCCGGTCGATCACTGCAGGGCAGCGCCGCCCGGTAAGCACGACGGGGGTGGCTGCCAACCCATCGGACGCCATTGTTGTTCAGTCCATCTCTCTGCCTTGACACTGGCGCGACGGCGGCGCTTCCTTTGCAGGCTGCGCTGTCGCGCGCCAGTGCGATCAATCAGCCCTGGGCACTGCGTTGGCGTCGCCGCACCACGCCCGCCGCCGCCAGCCCGATCCCGATCAGCAAGAAGCTCCCCGGCTCGGGCACAACCCGCACCGAGCCGCCATCGGCCACGACGGCAATCTCGTTCAGCTTGGCGTCCAGGAACAGCACGTCGGAAAACGTCAGCGCCGCATTGCCGTTGCCGAAGGTATCGAAACTGAACAGCCCCAACTGGCCGCTGCCAGACGCGCCCGGCCCCGCGCCAACGAGCGTGTTGAACACGAACGAAATCGTGCCGCTCGCGTTGTCGATCGTGCCGCCGTCGCTGAAGGTCGTGCCTGCACCGCTCAAGAACGTCCCCTCCTTGACACCGCTCGCCTTGAGCAGCGCCGCGTCGAAGCTGAGCGTGAATTGGTAGCCGTACAGGTCGGTAATATCCGAAATGTTCACCGCCAGGTCGACCTTGCCGCCCGATACCACCGGGGCCGGCACGGCGTGTACCGACAGCGTCGGAATGGCAAACGCCTGCGTACACGCGGCCAGCATCATGGCGGCGAAGAGTTTCTTGAATGTCGTCATCTGATTCATCCTCATGCCCCGTAGGGCTCAATATGCGGTAACGGCCAGCCCGATGCGCATGCACCCGGCCGGCCGTGCTTCGGTCAGTTGCAGGCGGCGCCCTTGGCCAGGCGCTGCGCTACGTAAGTGAGGTCGCGTGCGTTGACGACACCATCGGCCAGCACATCGGCGCGCGCGTCAAAACCGTCCTGGCCCGTGCGCTTGCCGAAAGCGGCCTTGACCAGCGCCAGGTCGGCGCAGTCGACATTGCCGTCAACGTTCTGGTCGCCCGCCAGGTGGATGCCGAAGTCGGCGTTGGAAATGTCGAAGAACACATTGCCCACCGCTTCCACCTTGATCCGCGCCGCCGACGCCGGCGTTGCCGGCAGGGTGACCTGGGCGCTGCCGTTGTTGGGTACGCCTTCGGCCAGCAACACCGGCCAGGTCTTGCCGCCGTCGGTCGAGAGCGCGATGTTCACGCTGGCCGCGCCGACCGGGGCCACGTCGGTGTTGGCGACGTTCCAGGTGACGGTCTGCAGCGAGCCCGGATCGAGCGTTTGCGCCGTATTCGGTGACGTGACCAGGAACGGGCCGGCCTCGGGCGCGAGCACCAGCGCGGTGCTGGCGCTGTTGACGCCGCCCCGGCCGTCGCGCGCCGTCAGCTTGAAGTTGAGCGAGGCCGGCGCCGCGTTGGTGCCGGCCAGGCCGACGTAGGATGCGGTCGGAAGATATTCCGAGTAGCACTCGATGTCGGCCAGGCTCGGCGGCGTGGCCGCGACCGCGCACGCGCCCGTCACCGCGTTGGTGTTGTTCGACAGGATCTGCGCCAGGTCCGGGAACACCCGCGTCGGATCGCTTGTGGTGTGGTTTTCGCCCGGCGAGTTGTACTCGAGCGTGGCGGCGGCGCTCACGGTGGCGCGCGTGCCGAACTGGCGGAACAGCGGGCCATTGAGCTTGGCGTTGCTGGTCAGCCCGGTGCCGCCGGCGGCGCCCCGGTCGTTCTGCTCCCACATGTAGGTGATCGGGTCGCCATCGGCGTCGGTGGCGCTGCCGGTCAGGGCGAACGGCGTGCGCACCGGAATCGTGTAGCTGGCCGCCACCGTCACCACCGGCGCGTTGTTGCCCGTCGCGGCGACGCTGCCGCCACGCGTGGTCGGCCCGCCCACGGCGACTTCGCCGACGAAGCCACTCGATCCCGCCGTGAAGTCGACCAGTTGCAGCGGCGCGACATTGAGGCCGGCCAGCTTGCCGTTGAAGGTCACGGTAAACGCCGCGTCGCTCAGGGCGCTGACGGTCACCGTGCCGCCCGCCGGCCAGCCCGGACTGCCTTCCAGCGCGGCCTTGACCCCGGCCGTGGTGTAGTTGGTGCCGCGGACGATCGGCGCCGACAGATTGCCATTGACCTTGATGCGGAATTGCTGGCCGGCCGTATTGAAACCGCGCAGCGCGGCGACCTGCACTTCGTTGAGGATCGATTCGGCGCTCGAGGTATAGGCGACGACTTCGTCGAAGCTGCGCTGCGACCAGTACGGATCGCTGTGCGGCTGCAGGTTGTCGGCCCCGCAAATGCCGGCGTAGGCCATGATCGACGAGCCGCTGCCCACTTCGACCGAGGTGCCGGGATTGCGGTTGCCGCCGCTGCAATTGGAGATGACGCCGTTGAAGGTATGGTTGCCGGCGAACTGGTGCCCGAGTTCGTGCGCCACATAGTCGACCGCGAACGAGTCGCCGATCGGTTTCGGCAGGCCGGTGCAGCCCTGCGCCTTGCCGTTCGCGCCGACCACGCCCAGGCTGGCGACGCCGCCGCCGTTCAGGCCGAGCGCGATGTGGCCGACGTCGAAGTTGCCGGCGCCGGCCAGCAAGCCGGTCACGACGCGGTTGCGCGACAAGGTGCCGCTGCCGCAGCCTTCGGCCTGGGTCGGCGTAAAGCACGCCGCCGCACCGCACGGGCCGTTCGGCTCGGTCATCTGGGCGGCGCTGTCCAGGTTCAGGGCGTCGGTGGCGTCGATCAGCACCAGGCGGATCGAGGTCTCGTCTTCATACACGTGCGACACGCGATTGATCAGCGTGACCTTGGCGGCGGTGACGTTGGCCGCGCCGCCGAAAAAGGTGGCGTAGGTCGGGTCGGTGACCAGCGCCAGCCGGTAGGTGCGCAGCTGCTCGCTGACGGCCACGTTCGGCGCCATGGCGCCATCCATCACGCGGAACGGCACGGCGCTGGTGTTCTGGCCATCGGTGGCGCTCAGGTCGAACGCGCCGGCCCGGCCTGCCGGCAGGGTCACGCGGATCGTGCCCCGGGCATCGGCCGTGGCGGCGGCGCTGTGCAGGGTGGCCGTGTCGCCTTCGCCACGCACGCTCAGGTTGACAGTGGCGCCCGGCGCGAAGCCGGTGCCGAGCACCTCGACCGGGACCCCTTCTTTATAGAAGGAATGCGACAGCGCCAGTTGCGCTTCGGGCAGCGCGCCTTCGACCAGCGGGCCGTGCTGGTTGATCAGGTCGCTGCGCTTGTAGCTGGCGTACAGGCTGGTATCGAGATGGTAGTACGGGTCCACATACCAGCCGCCATTGGCCGAGCGTACCGAGGCGTGCAAGCCGAGCGGGGTGATATCCATGCGCAAGGTGGCGCTCGGGTCGTCGATGCCCCTGCCCTTGTAGGTCTTGATGCCGGGGTGTTTGGCGGCGAGCGCGGCTTCCATGATGGGCGACTCGACCAGGGTGAAGCGCTGGTAGCCGCCATCCGGGTGCGGCAACGACATGATCTGGATGCTGGCCATCATGCTGCTGTCGCGTTCCAGCGGGGCGCTGGCGGTGAGCGAAGCCATGCCGGCCGCGTCCAGGGTGGCGCCGCGGAAGCGCTTGAGCGACAGGGCCGGCGTCTTGGCGCTGGCGATGCCCATGCGCCCGCTCGAGACGGTCGCATCCTGCCAGTACGGGGCGGCGCGCTGGCTCGAGACCGGCGCGCCGGCCGGTGCGGCCACGGCAGCCTGCGCCAAGGGCGCGGCGGCGGCGAAGGCCAGGGCAATACACAGGGCAAGGGAGGATTTCTTGCATGCGGCGTTACGCGGATGTTGCAACCCGCCGTTGTACAGCGGATTCCAAGGCTTCATTGTCATGCGGTGCCCTTTCGCGGCTCGGTGAATATGTTGGTCGTGGTGAGATGTCTTCCTGCGCATTGTTCCGATTCAACGGGCATGTTTTTGGTCAAAAAAGCCGCCCTGGCCTGGCTGCAAATAAAGCAACTAAACCGAGCTCATAGTATTGCTGGATTGGCATTTGACACAAGATTAATTTTGAATATTTGCAACAACCGGCTTGGGACATGCCGGGTGGGTATCAAGGAGGGATTCCACGCTCAAGGCGTGGTCAGGAATCGCCAATGATCGACCCTGGAAATGCATGATTTCCTGCCCTTCATGGTCTGCAGCAACGTTCAACTTCAGCGAAGGCATGCCAACTGCGCTGGTGAAGTAGGCCCAGCAGCAATACATCGCCAGCGCACCCCGAACCCGTGTTGCTGGCTTACGTGTCAAATGCAAGCTCGCAGTGGCTGTCCCGCGCCGTACCAAGTGAGCGGAGCGTGTCGTTGGCCGCGATATGAAGCCAGTGCAGTTGGCCAGCCACACGCAGGCCTGATTCGTCGGCGTTGACCAGCGCGGCGACGGGGCATGGAAACACAGCGGCAATGGTCCGACCGTGCCATCGCATGCAGCACCCCAGTCATCCTCGCACTGTATTCGCTTGTGGCATTGGCAGCGAAGCAGTTACTGGAACATGACATACTGATGACACGGCATGCCGCCTGGCGTGCCAAGGACAGCCCGACCTTCTCCGACACCATCGCATTCGTGCGCCGCTCGCTGTGGAGTGAAGAGAATTACAAAGGGTCGGGGAGCCATTGCGATAGGGTGAAAATCCCGCGTGCCCTATTCGGGGCCTGACAGAAGCCGTCTGCTACGCAAGATAGTTGGACAAAGTCGGGCTTAGGACGTCCCCTATCGTTGAAGGCGCCGCTCTAACTGTATGACGATCGTTTGCAGTTGGCTGTTGCCTCGAAACATATCCCATAGTCTGAGCGAGTCGAGAACAATGCCTTCCAGCTTGCCGTATCGATCTGCAGTCTCGATTAAAACCATCGTCCACTTTTCGCGGTCATGTGCCAGGTTTGCAGCAAATTCCTTTTCTCCAAGCTCTACAGGCCACGATGGCCCCGTCAGCAACTGCGCCCTGGCAGCCATCTGCGCAAGGCGCCGGTCATCGGCCTGGTGGAGCGCGCCACGAATGGCAGGGTATAACTCAGGAATGATGCCTAGTGCAAGTTTGCGTCCGAGTGCTGTCGCCGGCTTGGAGGCAAGCCGCATCGACCCTGCGCCAGAAACTCCCTGCGCAATATCGCCCAGAGTCAGCGGAGCGTCAGGCGACTCCGGCAGTGCCCATGTGTCATGATCAAACGAGAATCCTGATGGGCCGTCGCCGCCACTGGCGAAGCGCCGGAACGATTTCTGCATGTAGCGGAGCAGATAAGTCGAGATCGCCACGCTTCCTGAGCCGCCTATTTCGTAACCTAGCAGTTGGTAGGCACGCAATTCATCGGTAGTCCGGATTAGACCAGGAATGTCCGCTGGGGGGCGTTCGGGTAACGCAATCGTTGCCGATAGCAGCCTGACCACTGTATCGAGCGCGCGCGAATAAGCGATCGAATGGCGCACGTCCCTGATCCAGGGCTCGCTATCGGCATGAAGGTAGAGGGGGTGGGCACAAATATAGCGCGCCAGTTTCTTCGCGTCGCCATTGCGAATAGCAGCGAGCGCGACGAACCACAGGGGGGAATCGACCAGATCGCGCTGTTCCCCGGACAGTCGATGGTCATTACGGGAGGCGAGTGCGGTCTCGACTACTTCTTCGGACACCGAGCCGATCAAATCGAAGTCGCCCTGTATGAAGGCCTGCAGCACTTGGAAGCGTCCAACTCGTGATCCCGTAACGTTCGATTGATGGGTCGAACTGCCAGCAATAGTATGCGTCTCGACGCCGGCGTCGTAGGCGCTGTGGAGCCGCTCGTCGTGATAGGAATGAGCAATATCCGCCGAGAGGGTACCCTGTTCCACTTCTGACAATTGAAGCGACGCAGCGTACTTCAGACCAGCGCGCGCCTCAGGCGGCGCGCAGCCGATGTCCGTGCCGACCCAATTGAGAAGTCTTGCAGCATGGTCAGACGGCAGTTGGGGCAGCTCTCCCAGAAAAAGCTGATGGTATAGCGCTTCCATGTGCTGCGACGCCCGATCGAGCACCGGATCCTTGCCTTCGCTGTAGTAAGCAGCGGCAGCACGGTGGATGGCGCGAGCTTTGTGGAGCATGTCGCCTTCCATCAGTTTTAGCATCAGGTTTCGCAAGTCCTTGCGATGGATCAGAACGCCCGAACTCTCCTTGTCGACCAGCCAGACTTGTTCGGCCAGCGCCACAAACAATTCGTCGGCCCGGGCCTGCGCGATCGGCCCTAGACCGCACGGATCGGCCAGTACTGCGGCGATCAACTGCGGCGTCACCCGTCGCAGCACGAGCCCGGGATGTGCTAATCTTTTCAGGTCAGGATCCTTCGAGCGCAGGCGCCCAAGAATACGTGTATAGAGCACACCTTGTGCAAGCGGATCGTTCGTTCCCGGCCGGTAGTCATCAGCGAGCAGATCTACCGCGGCTTGAAGCCCGGAAACGGACAGGTGCCGACCTATGATCTTAAGAACAAGCGGATTGCCGCCGAATTTCTCGACTAGGAGTTCGCCATTCATCCATGTGCCATCGACCCTGGCATGCTGCTTGAGCAGCTCGATCGCCCAAACCCGTGACAAGTCGCCCAACAACAACGACGGCGCAAAACGTAAGGAACTTCCGCGCGGCAGGTCAGCGATCTCGCGACCGCTAAAGACCACTCGGAGGCTGTGAAGTTGGAATTCGCTGCGCAGCGAGTCGAGCCATTTGGCGATCGTTTCTAGCACGTCTCGCCCTTGCATGACCATTTCTTCGTAGGTGTCGAGTACCAGGACGAGGTGGCGCCCCGCCGCCAGAGTGGGCTCGACATACTGCCGCCATAGCGACTGCGCATTGGTGGACTCATACGCGCGTGTGCGGAAGCTGCGCTTCTTTGCGGACGACGATGAGCTTTCCATTTTTCCTAGGGCAACTCGGAATGCGTGTACGCCTTCGCTGTCGCGCAAGGACAGCCCGATTTGCCGGGCCAATTCTGCCATCATGACTGTCTCATCAAAACGCGAGAACAATGCGCGGTCGAAGTCGATCCAAGCCACCATCGGGCCGCTCCAATCCGTGCCACGGACGCGGCGTACACATTCGGCCAGCAAAGCGGACTTGCCGCTGCCGCCGACGCCGCCGAGCATCAGGGCGTTTGACTGCATGCGCGATGGGCCGCGTGCGAGCATAAATTCGCGCAGCGCAGCAAGTTCAGTGTCGCGGCCGAGCAGGCGCGATGAGCGTACCAAGTCGAGCGCGTTGTCAGCTACCTTGCGTTCCAACACCATGTCGAGATCCGGCATGCGGTGTTCCAGGTAGTTACTGACCATTCCCTTAGCAATGCGAGCCTGGCTGATTTCATTGAGCGCCAGGCCCGGCAGATCGATCGGCTCATCCAGCACGAGCTTGACGATCCACTTTCCTAGTAGATCGTTCTCATCGACCTGGTGTTCTTTGGCCAGGGTCGCCGCCTCGTGAAGACGTTCCTCACTATACAGCCGCTCGAAGACCGCAGTGCGCGCATCGGGGGTGAGCGTCCACGCCAGGTTTCCCTCGTTGAGGACTTCGTCGCAGCACTCGGACAGCGAAACCAGCAAGTGCATGTTGGAATCTGCGGCTGGCGTTGACGCCATTGTCATGGGGTTGAAATGGCCGAGAAAGGCGGCACGTTCTTCCATGCGTGCCAGGTCCTGTCGATCAACGTCGGTAAGGGCAAACGTGTTCATCCACCCTCCGGCAAATCGTGATAGGCGTTGATCAAGGCGTCAATATAGCGTCCCGGGCCTCGCTGAGCGGCGCTTACAATGAGCGAGGCAAGGCGCTCGGAGTCAGACGTGTCGTGATCGTGCAGGGCGACTGAGCGCAGCCGGATGGTTGCGGCCACCTCTTGCACGCCAATCATGCCGGTATCGTCTGTGGCGAGATAACGCTGGGGACACAAAGCCGCATAGCGCGCGCCACCGATCAGGACAAACTTCAGCAAATCGTCGTCAGCCACGCCGTCCAGCAGGCGCTCGATGAAAAACAGCGTATCGGTCTCGGGCAAGGGACAGTCATCCAGGTTGTCAATGACAATCCAGATCTTGCGCTGGCCCGCGAATTGCGCCAGCAGGGACTTGAATTCCTTGATCAGGACGTCGCGCACCCACGCGTCCACCGCCGTATCGGCCTCATTGAGGGCCGGCAGCCGGTTGCCGATGGCAGGACCCAATCCTGCCTGGTCCAGGATCATTGCCGCCATGTCCCTGGCGCCGGCGGGCGCCACCTTCGCCGACACCTCGACGATCACGTGCTCAGCGGGAGGCAATTGCTCGCGCAGGATGGCTGTCGAAAACGACTTGCCGCTCTTGGGTTCACCGCGCACAATGACGACCCTCGCGTCCTCTATGGCGCTGCTGTGAGTCTTGCCGCTCAGTATGAAGCGCTGAAACGGCATGCGCCCGAATACCGGCCGGCCGTCGCGCCGCAGGCGCCAGATCGGATCGACGCCATCGACCGTATCGAAAGGAATCTCCGGACGCGCGATGCAGGCGATCGGAATGGCCGAGTTCAAGATCGTCCGGTCGGCCAGGGTAATGCCGGCCTGGTGCAGGGCCACCGGCTCGTAGAACTGGTCAAGTACCAGGCCGCCTGAGGTTCCACCCATGGTATTGGCATCATGGTGCAAGCGCGTCTCAACACCTGCCGGCCACAACGATTTTGACGCGCCCAGCGCGCTTTGCAGTGGGCTGCCGTTGGGATGCTGGTACACCGTCACCGGTTCGGGCACGACCGGCTTGGCCAGCTTGTCGAGCCGGTAATAGCCGCGTTCACGGCCCACCGCGTCGGCCAGGCGGATCACTGCGTAATCGAGGAATCCGGCGAAACCGGCAGGAATCTGGTCGATGTCGTAGTCCATTGCCTGAAAGCGTTCGCTTTCATGCGACGGGCTCGAGTCCACCAGCCAGTTCTTGGCCACGGCGACGGTGCATGCTGTCGCTCCGGTGCAGTGATCGAACTGGACGGAGAGCTTCTTGTGACTGTCCGCCGCAGCCTTGCCGGGATCAGTCTCATCGAGCAAACAGGCAATGACATGCCATGAGGTCAGTATCATCTGCGGACCGACCAGAAATCCTGATCCGTGCACCGACTTTCCCTGTCCGGCTACCGTGACCATGCACACCCTGCGCCGGGCTTTCGCGCCACCGGCGTTCTGCAAGCCGACATCCTGGAATCCCAAATCCGCGCGTGCGACGGCCTGCGGTTCAAAGCGCTGGCGAACCGGCTCGGGCAATGCCTTCATGGCGCCGCCGATGAGCAATTCCGCAATCAGCTCGTCAATCCATCCAGCTTCGTTGGCGCACTGTAGCGCGAGCAGAAACGGCGGCGATCCTTGCGGCGGCGCAGGATAGAGGTAGGGCAGCATCATGAGCTTCTGGCCGCCATGGTGTACCGACAAGGGATCATGGATCTCGGCGAAACGGCGACGCTCGGCCACTACCATGCCGGCTAAGTGTGCCAGGTCGTAGTCTTTCTTTGGCATCAACTGTCCTTATTTCCAGGTGACCCCCGCCGCGTCCAATCCCGGCCAAGACGATCGGACCGCAGCGAGGGCATGGGCAAAGTTGGCGCGCATCCACGAGCCGCCGAAATGCAGGCCGACCACACCTAGCCCCGGAGCCAGCGCCACGACGCACGATCCGGAGGAGCCGCCAAGCGTGGTGGCGTCATAGCGCATTGTCCACATGTGTTCATCGCCTGCAGTAAACGTGGGAGCGACCATGATCTCGCCGGGCGAAACATACTTGACGCTGTATTCATCAAACAACTCGGCGAGGCGATCGGCGACAGCGGTATCAACCTCACCGGCGGGCGTGCGCGGCAGGCTGCCGGGTCGCGCCGGGTACCCGATCGTGACGACTTCGGCATAGCGGCCGACCCGGTTCCGGTTATCTGACAGAACGAGCGGGGCGGGAAGCTCTGCGCCTGCCGCATTCACGCGCTCCACCTCCAGGATCGCGGCATCAAGCCGGGTGAGTTCCAGGCCGAGCTCTTCAATGTAGCGCTCGCCCCATGCGACAACCGACTTGATGCGGAAGCTAGACGCCTCCGTCGCCGCGCCCGGCGCGTCGGCAAAATTGATGGTGATGTCGTCTCCTTCCAGCAGCCAGCCGGTAGGGAAATTCCTGCTCGGTACCGATACGGCGATTTCCTGCAGCACGTGACGGTTCGTCAGAATCAGGCCCGGGGCAATCACAAAACCGGTGCCGACATGCCGTCCTCCATCGTCGATCCGCCCCACGGCGGCGATCGCCTTAGCCAGGGTCCGGTCTTTTAACGGCATGTACAGGCGGTCATGCCACTCGCTGGCGCGCGGGTCGTCCAGATTGATGGCGCCACCCACGGCGCGCAGCGCGGGCCGGCCGGTCAAGGCGACCAGCGCTTCAAGACCAAAGATCGCGCGCGCAGTCAGGTGCGTGCCCCCCAAGGTCGACTTGATCGCTTCGTCGGCGCCATCGAGCACCTTGCTGCGCAGCGCATGGCTCACCGTTCCCATCGTTGACAGGATGCCCTCTACGCGTGTCAGCTGCTCCTGGACGCCTCCGCCTTGCAGGTACGCGCCGGTGCGCACGCCATCGTAGGCGCCAGCGCTCGATTCCAGTCCCGCTCCCGGGACGGCGGCAATGGCGTGACGAAGCACCTCCGGCCAGGATGGCCGCACCAGGTTCACCAAGGGTCGCGACACGGCAGTCATGCCGCCCAGGCTCATGCCGAATTTGCGCAGCGAAGGCAGGCCGGCGTCATCGACCGCACGCGCCAGTTGCGCCGATGGCCGGGTGCGGGTGGTCTTCGATTCCCGGGTCAGCTCAGCCAGACTGGCGCCCGCTTTGGCTTGTGCCAGACTGATGGCGGCCAGTTCGCTGCCATAGCGGTTCCAGTCGAACCTGTCCGCTGCACCAGGAACACCGTATTCATCGGCCAGCATGGCGCGGGTGCTGCGTGCCGGATCGTATGCCAGCTCGTGCTGCAGCGGTACGGGAATATCGGCCAGCGCGAGGTTGACGACCGCTTCCGCATCGACAATGCCCGGCCCGAAATTGTCCGAGTCCCAGCCCTTGATGCGGCGCGCCGTCGTTTGCAGTACGATTTTGAACAGCTCCTGGACGGGAATGCCGCGACTTTTCGCTTCCTTGCGCACGGCTTCCGGCGTGTGTGTGCCAAGCCACAGTGCGGCGACACCCGCAATGGTCGCGACGGCATAGGAGGTGCCCTGGCCGGCCTTGACGCCCGTCGTATCTTCGTCAGGTTGCGAGCGTTTGGCACACCACACTTGTTCGCCTGGGGCGCAAATATCGACCGCGGCCCCGCGGCAGCTGCCGCGCCAGGGGATATCGTTGATGTTGCTGCCGGCAACAGCGATGACCTCGGAGTAGCGTGCCGGCCAGACTACCGTGCGCACGCAGTTTCCCGCTGCGGCCAGGACGATGACGCCATCGGAAATAGCGGCCGTTACTGCGGCATGCATGGCGCGGCTTGGCACTCCGCCCAGGCTCATCGAAATCACATGGCAGCCGACCTTGTGAGCATGGGCGATGGCGGCGGCGACAGGCGCCTGGTTAAACACCTTGACGTCTTCGATACAGCGAATCGGCACGATGGTTGCCAAGGGCGCGACACCGTCGATGTTTCCTTCATGCCGGCTGGCGATCACACTCGACGTCGCGGTTCCATGGCCCGGATTGGCCATGCCTGAACGCAGCGAATCCTCGGGAGGATTGCTGCCGTCAATGAGGTCAAGTCCGCGCGCCAGGTCAAACATGTCGCCTTCGAGTTCGCGGTGCTTGGCAATGCCTGTATCGGGGTGGCCGATCAAAATGCCAGCGCCTTGTGACTTCTTCCATGCCGCCTGGGCGAAAATGGTGCGCAGTGACCATAGACGGTCCTCCGGCGCGACGGTCGACACTTGGCACAAAGGTTCGACAAACGCGGTTTCCCTGAGGGCCCCGATAGGATCCTCCGGGTCGACATAGAAGTCGGTTCCGAGATCCGGTTCCACCGAAACCAGATGCAAGGCATCGCACAGTGCATACGACAGCTCGAACAGGTCGTGGTTGTTGAGCGTCCGTTCCAGGCCCGCAAAACGTAACACGGTAAAACGCTCCACCACGCATCCATCTGCGAGCGGCGCCAAGGTAAATGCCTGGGTGTGCAGCAGTGCAGCCACGGCAGCCGACTGCGCGTGCAAGTCCGGGAGCATGGTGGACTCCAGGACAAACCGCAATTCTTCCGGTGGGAAAAGGTCTGGATTTGCAGCCGACTCGGACGGTACCATGGCCAGCAAGGCGCGAAATTGATTCAGTTGCATAATCTTTTCCTTTCACAAAGAAAACACAAATTATGCGCCGTCTCCAAACCAACAAAATCACACTTTGTCACAATTGGAATTTGTTGTAAATTTGGTACTTGTGTTGGTGAACCAAGGCCATATGGATGGTGCCCGGAAGCGCAATGTGCCGCAAGCTCCGCCCGCTGCGCGCGCGGGCTGGGTATCACCTTGTCCACTCGCAGACAGGAACGGCTGGAATCAATACGAAGGCAGTACGCAATCCGCTTGCGGCACCGCTTGTCAGCAATGCCCATCCCTTCCAGACGATCGTCCGGGAGGCGTGGCATTGTTAAAATGCGTCAGTGCTGTGGGCAGCCTGGGGATAGAATCGCGCACGCCTGCAAGCCGCGCGAGCCAGCTCGGGTCGCAGGGGGCTGCATGCCACCGTCCTGCCCTCTCGTACACCTCGGACAGGACATGCGGGGCTAGCTTTAGCGGGCGAGTCAGGTCGAGCAGCAAACCGGTCGTCAACCGGTACCCAGCTACCCGACCCATCATTCGCATTATTGAAAAATTCCTCGAAAACAGTCTTGCGATGGTGTCGACACCTCGCAAAGCGAGCATGTACACATGGAACAGAGCTGAGGTGACGCTGACGATTTCGTACTGGACCCTGGCACTCGGCAGCGACTCCGGGCCGCACAAATAAAGGATCATCATTGTCGGGAAGGCGCGTGCGATTTTCAGCGGTATGACTCCTTCCGCGAGCGCTTCCTGGCTATGTGGCATACCGTGCCGTCGTATATCCCATCCACCATGGAAGAGTCGGCGCTGCAAGTCGAAGCGCTCATAGAAATCGGGTTTGACGGGCGCGATGTCCTCCCATGGCGATGCGCGTCGAGGTTCGCGCCGTACCTGCTTGACAAATGATGAACGCATGAATGATTTGGGGCATCCAGTGAGAAAGAAAGTGCGCCTGCTCGCCGACGACATCCTGATCAAGACCGGGAAGGATCGCGCCGCCCGGCCCTTCATCGTGGAAACCGCCGAAGGCGAACTGCAAGCGCTCGGCACCGACGCCAGCTACAGCTACACCGACGCCAGGGTCACGCGCGATACCAATCCCAAGCTGGTCGGGCGCAAGAACGGCCAGGTGCCGGCCCACAAGGCGGCGCTGTGGCTCAACGCGCGCAACCTGTTCGACAAGAAACATCTGGGCAATTGCAGCGATGGCGATTGCTATCCGGGCGACCGGCGCGACGTACACGCCACAGCCAACTATCGCTGGTAGTTCGCGGGCGGCGCGCTAGCTCAGCAGTACGCGCCGCATCCTCCCCCGTTTTACAACACCCGAAAAAAATAGCTAGCAGTCGGAACGTGCGCGCCCTTGCTTTGCGCTATAGTTTTTGCATAAGAAACTTAGCCAATCAACTAATTCTTCTGGGTGGCGTACCGTATGGAAATTACTGGTTCCACAGTTTTACTTCAGCCTGGCATGTATATCCTGCGCCATCCCAAGCAGGGCATGGCGCCGCTCTCCATCGCACGCGCTCCCGGCGCGCCTGGCGACGGCACGCTGGAAACGCTCGGCACGGCCGGCACCCACAACGCGGTGCTGCGCGACGGCAGCGACTGCATCGTCGTGCATGTCAGCGGCGGGCCGGTCAGCCTGCTCGTGACCGCATTTCTTGAACAAAAGGGCGATCCGATCCCCGCGCTGCGCGTCGACCAGATCGGCCTCGACCGTCCCGGCGCGAGCGCCGCGGTCCCGTCCGCGCGGGCGATCATGCACGCGCCGCCAGCGGCCGGCGGCATCCAGATCGGCGCCCAGGGCATCACCCTGATCGGCCATGTGGAGCGCGACGGCGACGTCATCGCCGCGCCCGGCGAGTTGCTCGGCGACCCGCGCAGCCTGCTGCGCCTGGAAGGCTTCCAGGTCGTGTGGCCGGACCGCCCCGACGGCGTCGACCTGGCCTACAACATCGTGGTCGAAGGCGGCGGCGCACTGCCGATGGTCAAGAGCGGAAAATTTTGCGGTACCCGCGGCGAAGCGCGCCGCATCATCGCTGTCACCTTCGCCCTGATCGGCCCGCGCGCCAGTCAATGGCGGCTCGATGGTACAGCGTACTTCAGCGGCGGCTATCAGGTGCCGCTGCAATCTGCCGTACCGCTGAGCGGGCCATCCGGGCTCGAACATCTGACGGCAGTCACCCTGAGCGCAACATTGGACGAGCAGGTCGGCGCCCAGCGCAATCCCTGGCAGGAATCGGCCAGCACCAAGGTGTTCAAGTCCAACGGTACCGCACAGCAACTCGCTTCCTGAGCGGCGTGCGGTCGCCAGGACCGGCTTGAGCAGGCGTCTCAACGACAAGAGGAGAATTACTTATGTATGAATTACCGAGCGCGAGTGCCACCACTACCCTGCGTGGCATCAATCCCCTCATCTTCACCCAGGGCACCATCGACCGCATCTTGCAGCTGACCGCCGCCGTCGACAACTCCGTGCGCTTCGACACCGTCGCGCCCGACACCAACGGCAAGATTACAGCCCCGTTCGGCGCCGAAGTGGTGCTGGTCAACTCGTCCGACAATTTCGTCGCGGCCATGACGCCACCGACCAATGCTCCGGTGATCGTGTTCCAGGGCAAGGGCGGCGTCAACGTCAGGTTCGAGGAGAGCACCGGTTCCGTGCCGGACAACAAGGTCGACCGCGTCATCGTCGGCACCAACGGCCCCGACAAGTTCGTGCTCGCCGATACGCGCGACACCCAGCTCAACCTGGGGAGCGGTAACAGCGTGGTGCAGACCGGCGGCGGCAACGACACCGTTGTGGCCGGACTGGGCAACAGCACCGTGGTCGGCGGGACCGGCAACGCCATCGTCCAGCTCAGCGGCAACGCCGCCGATTACAAGGTCACGGTCAAGGATGGCCACGCCATCGTCACCAACCTCAAGGACCTCAAGACCACCGACATCACCAACCTGCAGTTCGTCCAGCTCGACGGCACCCAGGCGCTGGTGTTCGCCGAGGATTTCAAGGAAGCCGGGGTGGCCACCATCTACGAAGCCGCGCTCGGTCGCACGCCGGACGCCGGCGGTCTCGATTTCTGGCTCGACGCCGCGCGCGCCGGGGTGTCGCTGGAAAGCATTGCCCAGAGCTTCCTCAACTCGGCCGAGTACAAGGCCCTGCCGGCTCAGGACAACCAGCAATTCCTCACTACCCTGTACCGCAACACCTTCGACCGCGCGCCCGATGCCGAAGGCCTTGCATGGTGGACCAAAGTGCTCGACAGCGGCGTCTCGCGCGCATCGGTGCTGGCCGGCTTCGTCTCCGACGCCGGGCAAAGCCTGGAAGGCACCGCCGCCCACGTCGAGCCGGTCGTGGTCGGATCGGTGACCGTCGTTCACAATATCGTCTGAGCGTGGTGGCGAGCGCGCCGGCGACGGCGCTGCCCTCGGCCTGGCGCTCGCCACGCCTGCGCGACGACTTTTTGCTGTCGCGCGCGGTCGGGGCCTTCCAGGCCGGCTTCCCGGCCGACGCCCTGCTCGGCGCGGAAGCGCTGTGCCGGCGCCATGCCGACCTGGTGGCGCCGGCATTGCTGCGCGCCGTCATCCTGCAATCGCTCGGCTCGAGCCTGAGCGCGGCGGCGTGGCTGCGCGCCTGGCGCCGCGATCCGCAAGACCCCAACATGCAAGACAAGCTGCTGGCTGCCTGGCTGGCCGCCGGCGAGCCGGCCCGGGTGGCGTCGCTGGCGCCGGCCCTGCTGCCGCGCCGCTGCCGGGCCGGCAACCACGCCAGCCTGCTGGCGCACGCGCAGTCGGCCGGCCTGGCCCCGGCCGGGGCCTGCTGGCGCAACGGCGCCGACATCGAAGGCATGCTGTTCGACGCCACGCCAGCGACCAGCCTGCTGTTGCACGACGAGCATAGCGGGCAGCACTACGAGGTACGCCTGGAGGGCGCGCGCTTCCGCTTCGCGCCGCCGCATCCGCACGGGGTCTGGTCGCTGGCCTTGCCCGGCGCTGGTGCCTGCCTGCCCGGCTCGCCCCTGGTGTTCGCCGCGCCGCGCCCGGCCAGCGCTGCACCGGCGCCGGCGCCGGCAGCGCCGCTGACCGTACTGGTGCCCCTGTATCGCGGCCTGGAACAGGCGCAGGCCTGCGTGGCCAGCGTGCTGGCCAGCCTGCCCGCCAACCGCATCGAGGCGCGCCTGCTGCTGATCGACGACGCCAGCGGCGAGAGCGCGCTGTCGGCCTGGCTCGACACCCTGGAAGCGCATCCGCGCGTGAGCGTGCTGCGCAACCGTTACAACCTCGGCTTCATCGAAAGCGTCAATCGCGGCCTGCGCCATTGCGCCGGGCACGACGTGCTGCTGCTCAACGCCGACACCCTGGTCCACGGCGACTGGCTCGAGCGCCTGCGCGCCGCGCTCTACCGCGCCCCCGACATCGGGTCGGTGACGCCCTGGTCGAACAATGGCGAAATCAGCAGTTTTCCCGACATCGCGCGCGCCGCGCCGGTGCCCGACCCGGCCCGCCTGCGCCAGCTCGACGAGGCCGCCGCCGCGCTGCAGCGCGAGGGCGCCACGGTCGATGTCGAGGTGCCGGCCTGCTGCGGCTTCGCCATGCTGATGCGCGCCGGCGCGCTGGCCGCCATCGGCACGCTCGACGGCGCCGCGCTCGAACGCGGCTACGGCGAGGAGGTCGACTGGTGCCTGCGCGCGCGCGCCGCCGGCTACCGCCATGTCGTGGCCACCGGCGTGTTCGTGGCGCACGCCGGCGGCGTCTCGTTCGGCGCCGAAAAACACTTGCGGGTGCAGCAGAACCGCGCCGTGCTGGTGGCGCGCTATCCCGACTACTACCCCCAGTACCAGCGCTTCCTGCGCACCGATCCGCTGGCTGCGGCGCGCGCCGCCCTGGCCGTGCGCGCGGGCGGCGCCGAGGCGCCCATGCCCGCCGCGCAGCCAGCGGCCCCCGCCTGCGCCCCAGGCACGAGCGCGGCCTCGTCCTGCACCCGCATCGCGCTCTGGCGCCATCGCATCGGCTCGCCGCAGGCGGCGCAGGTGCTGGCCCTGGCGCGCCTGGTCGCCGCGCGCAAGGACGACAGCGTGCGCCTGCTGGTCATCGGCGAGGTCAGCGAACTGCTGTGGGGCACCGGCGTGGTCGACGCCCTGCCGGCGGCGACCCGCCACGGCGAAGCGCTGCTGGGCGACACCGAGCTGCTGAGCATCGGCGCCTGCGCCGTGGTGCTCGTATGCGAAGGCGACGACGTCCCGGCCGGGATCGACACGGTGCGCCTCGGTCCCGCCTTCGACGCCCGGTACTGGTTCAGCGCCTGGCTCGGTGTGCCGCCGGCCGCCGCCGCGCCGTTCCGCTTCGCCCAGGCCGGCGCCCGATGAGCGACGGCGCGGCGGCCCGCCCGACTCCCCCGCCAAACCCGTGCGCCGGCGCGCGCGTGCGCCGCCTGCTGCACGTCGGCTGCGGTGCGCGCAACGGGCGCGCCTTGCCGGCCTGCTGGCTCGGCCCCGCATGGCACGAAATCCGCCTCGACATCGACCCCGGCGTCGCGCCCGACATCGTGGCCAGCATCTGCGACCTGTCGATGCTGGCCGACGCCAGCGTCGACGCGCTCTACTCGGCCCACAACCTGGAGCACCTCGACGCCTTCGAGGTGCCGCGCGCGCTGGCCGAGTTCCGGCGCGTGCTGCGCCCGGACGGCTACGCGCTCATCACCCTGCCCGACCTGCGCGCCATCGCCCTGCATATCGCCGCCGGCCAGCTCGACGCGCCGCTGTACCAGTCGGCCGCCGGCGCGATCAGCCCGCTCGACATGCTGTTCGGCCACCAGGCCGCGCTGGCCGCCGGCCACCGCCACATGGCGCACCGCACCGGTTTTACCGCCGCCAGCCTGGGCCGCAAGCTGCTCGGCGCCGGCTTTGCCGAAGTGCGCGTACACGAGGGAAGGCGCTGGGACCTGTGGGCGCTGGCCTGCATGCCCGCCACCGGCGCCGCCGTGTGGGACGAGCTGGCCGGGGTGATGCAATGAAGATCCTGTTCATCCACCAGAATTTTCCGGCCCAGTTCCTGCACCTGGCGGCCGACCTGGCGCGAGATCCCGCCATGCAGGTGGTGGCGCTCGGCCTGCACGGCGGGGCGGCGACGCCCGGCGTGGCGACGCCCGGCGTGGCGACGCCCGGCGTGACGACGCCCGGCGTGACCCTGCGCCGCTACCAGCTGCTGCGCGCGGCCGGCGCCGACACCCATCCACTGCTGGCCGAGCAGGAAACCCATGTGCGCTACGCCGAAGCCTGCGCCGCTTGCGCCATGCAGCTCCAGCGCGACGGTTTTACGCCGGACGTCATCTATGCCCATCCCGGCTGGGGCGAGGCCTTGTTCATCAAGGACGTGTTCCCGCACGCCAGGCTGCTGATCTACTGCGAATATTATTATGCGCTGGAAGGCCAGGATGTCGGCTTCGACCCCTCGCTGCCGCCGCTGAGCCTGCCCGAGCGCTGGCGCCTGCGCCTGCGTAACAGCACCAACCTGCTCAGCATGGAACTGGCCGACGCCGCCCTCTCGCCGACGCACTGGCAGCGCAGCACCTATCCGGCCTGGGCGCAGGACAAGATCAGCGTGATCCACGACGGCGTCGACAGCGAACGGCTGCGCTTCAATCCCGCTGCGCGCCTGGCCCTGCCGCTCGCGCAGGGCGCCATGCGCACCTTCCAGCCCGGCGACGAAGTGGTCAGCTACGTGGCGCGCCACCTCGAGCCGATGCGCGGCTTCCAGGTGTTCATGCGCGCCCTGCCCGACCTGCTGCAACGGCGCCCGCAGGCGCACGTGATCGTGGCCGGCGGCGAGGCCGGCGGCTACGGCCACGCGGCCCCCGGCGGCGCCAGCTGGAAACAGCACATGCTGGCCGAGGTGGGCGACCATATCGACCTGGCGCGCGTGCATTTCACCGGCCAGCTGGCGCCGGCGCAGTACCTGGACCTGCTCAGCATCAGCCGCATGCACGCCTACTGGAGCGTGCCGTTCGTGCTGTCATGGTCCTTCCTCGAAGCGGCCTTGTCCGGCTTGCCGGTGATCGCCTCGGCCACCGCGCCCGTGCTCGAATTCGCCGCGCGCCTGGACGTACACACCGTACCCTTCTTCGACGCCGCCGCCTTTGCCGACGCCCTGGCCGAACGCTGCGCGGCCGGCCCGCAAGATCCGCGCCAGCCGCGCCACCTGCCCGACACCGACCTGGCGCAGTGCCTGGCGCGCCAGCGCCAATGGCTGGGGGCCAGCTAGCCGCAACCGTCTTTCCAACTCCCTTTATCGATTCAGGAGACAGCATGGATGTCAGCAGCAACGCGGTACCGAACGATCGCGCCGGCAACGGCACACTGGCCGGGCGCGCCATCCGTGGCCTGATCGAGCGCATCGGCCCTGACGGCGTCAGCGGCTGGTGCCTGGACCTCAATTGCCCGCAGGAGCAACTGGCGCTGGAGTTTCGCGCCGGCGGCAAGCCGATCGGCTTTACCACCTGCAGCGTGGAGCGCGACGATGCCGGCGGCTTCGGCTTCCACTGGCCGCTGCCGCGCCACATGCCCCAGGTCGCGCTCGACACGCTCGAAGCCTGGGTCTTCGACACCACCATCAAGCTGGAGCGCGCCCCCGCGCAGGACGGCGGCGCGCAGCCGGCGCGCCACGCCAGCGGCGCCATCGTGCTCGCACAGGTGGAAGCGGCCGGCATCGGCGGCGCCATCCTCGGCGCCGGGCCGGGCCAGGCGCTGACCATCGAACTGCATGCCGACGGCGTGCTGCTGGCGGCGCAGGCGAGCGGCCCGGATTTCCTGCTGCCGGTGCCGGATGCGCTGTTCGACGGCCAGTTGCACCAGCTGACCCTGCGCGTGCCGGAACTGGGCGCCCAACTGGCGCTGCCGCGCGAACTGAGCGTGTTTGCCGCTGTCGACGCCGGCAACTACCACGTCCGCAACGGCATCCTGTACGGCTGGATCGATCCGCGCGGGGCGCCCGGCGGCGCGGCCGAGCTGCGCGTGGACGACGGCCAGCGCAGCCTGGGCAAAATGCCGGTGGACGCCGGCGCCGAGCCGGGCGCGGCCTTCAACTTCAAGTTCGAGCTGCCGTTCACCCTGTACGACGGCGCACAGCACGCCATCGCCATCAACCTGCACGGCACCCGCTGCCGCCTGCGCGCCCAGGGCGGCGCGCTCTCGCTGGCGTGGCGCCACCCGGTGGTGGGCCGGGTCGACCGGGTCGACTCCAACGGCCTGCACGGCTGGGCGCTCGACACGCGCGACACCAACCAGGTGCTCACGGTCGGCCTGTACGAGGGCGAGCAGTTGCTGTGCCAGAACCAGACCCAGATTCTCCGGCTCGACGTCAACAAACAGCTCCAGACCGAGGGCAATCACGGCTTCGAACTGCTGTTCCCGGCCGCGCTGTACGACGGCCAGGCGCGCCGGATCAGCGTGCGAGTGGATGGCATGCCGCTCAATTTCCGGCTCGAACACGACGTGCCGCTTGTTCTCAAGCCCGAGCAACTGGCCAAGATCGACCCGGCCGAGCGCTACCAGGGGTTTGTCGAACAGCTCAATACCGGCATGATCATGGGCTGGGCGTGGGACCGCAAGAACCCGGCAGTGCCGGTCCACGTCGCGATCTATGTCGACGACACCTTGCTGGCGGTGGCCGAGGCCAACCGCTTCAGCGCGCGCCTGCGCAACGACCACCGGCACGGCCACCATGCCTTCCTGCTCAGGTTCCCGACCCACCTGATGAACGGCGCCCAGCGCAAGATCCGGGCCGTGATCGTCGAAGGCGCCCTGGCCCTCAAGATCGAGAACGACAGCCTGCGCTTCCCGCTGGTCGACTTTTTCGCTCGCCAGATCGCGCCCCTGCCGGACGGCCACTACAGCCACCGCGCGCCGCCGCAACTGTGGCAGGGCCGGCGCGCGCGCCTGCCGGCGCCGCTGGCGGAACCCGGCACGCCGCTGATCTCGATCATCGTCCTGAACTGGAACGGCGCCACCATCCTGCGCGACCTGCTCGAATCGATGCTGCGCATCGACTGGCTGCACGACTACGAACTGCTGCTGATCGACCACGGCTCGGTCGACGCCAGCATGGCCGTGGCGGCCGAATATGCCGACCGGCTGCCCTTGCGCATCCTGGCGCGCGGCGTCAATTTTTCGTTCGCGGCCTCCAACAACTATGGCGCCGCCCTGGCGCGCGGGCGCTACCTGGTATTCGCCAACAACGACCTGGTAATGCTGCACGACTGCCTGGCGGTCATGCGCGAACACCTGGACGACCCGCAGGTCGGCGCGGTCGGCCTCAAGCTGCTCGAGCCGCTCGCCAGCGGGGCCGATGCCTGGCGCTACGTCACCCATCACCAGGGCGTGCAGTTCAAGGTCGACACCCTGGCCGGCAAGGGCCAGCGCTATTACGCGCCGATGGAAATCGGCGAACAGCCGCACGCCGACCTGGCCGGCTGCTACGACCTGCCGGTGGCCACCGCCGCCCTGCTGATGTGCCGCGCCGAGCAATTCAAGGCCATCGGCGGCTTTTACGAAGGCTATGTCTACGGCATGGAAGACGTGGACCTGTGCCTGGCCCTGCGCCTGAACCTGGGCAAGGCCGTACTGTGCGATACCGCCGCCGTGGCGCTGCACAACCGCAGCGCCACGCGCGACTCCAAGATCCGCGCCGGCGCGCACCAGAAAATGTACTCGGCCAAGCTGCACGCGAACAACCGCAAGCTGTACATCGAACGCTACGGACGCCGGCTGACCCGCACCATCCTGCGCTCGCTGGTCGAGGGCGAAACCATGTGGCGACCGGCCCCGCTGCGGGTCACCATTGCGGTGACCGCCACCGCCATCAGCACCCCGGCCGGCGACTTTTTCACGGCGCTGGAACTGGGCGAGGCGCTGCACCGCCTGTACGGCTGGGAAGTCATGTTCGCGTCCATGCCAACCCACCAGTTACCCGGCACCGACGTGCTGGTGGTGATGCGCCACGATTACGCCATCGACAAGATCAGCGAAGCCAATCCGGGCCTGGTCACGGTGGCCTGGGTGCGCAACCGGGTCGACCAGTGGATCGACGCCCCGCACCTGCAAGCCTACCAGCTGGTGTTTGCGTCGTCGCAGAAAGCGATCGCGCATCTGCGCGAGGCCACCGCCATCGAAGCGACCCTGCTGCCGATCGCGGCCAACGCCGCCCGCTTCAAGCCGCTGCCGGCGGCGCCCGAACACGCCAGCGACGTCACGTTTACCGGCAGCTACTGGGGCGCCGAGCGCGAAGCGATCGGCCTGCAAGACCTGGCGCGCGAGCGCTACCGCTTCGCCATCTACGGCCACGGCTGGCAAGACCGGCCCGACTGGAAGGCCCACTGGCGCGGCGCGGTGCCGTACGCGGCGCTGCCGGAGATCTACAACTCCGCCAAGATCGTGCTCGACGACAGCCACCCGGTCACGCGCAACTGGAACTCGCTCAATTCGCGCGTGTTCGACGCCTTGGCTACCGGCAAGCTGGTGCTGACCAACTGCCGTGGCGGCGCCGAGGAACTGTTCCCCGGCCTGCTGCCGGCCTTCGACGACGAGCAGCAACTCCAGGCCCTGCTGCGCCACTACCTCGACAACGACGAGGAGCGCGAGGCGCTCGCCGCCAGGCTGCAGCGGGAGGTGCTGGAAAAGCACACCTACGACGTGCGCGCCGCCACCTTCCGCGACGGCCTGCGCGGCCTGCTTCGGCACACCTTGCGCTTTGCGATCAAGATCGGGGTGCCGTCCATGGACCAGCGCGAGCAATGGGGCGACTGGCACTTCGCGCTGGGCATCAAGCGCGCCCTGGAAAAACGCGGGCACGTGGCCCGGATCGACATCCTGCCCGACTGGTACTGCGGCCTGACCGCCGCCGACGACGTGGTGATCGTGCTGCGCGGGCTGTCCCAGTACCAGCCGCAGCCGACCGCCATCAACCTGGCGTGGCTGATCAGCCATCCGGACGATGTGACCGTGAGCGAACTGCAGCAGTACGAGCACACGTTCGTGGCCTCGAACAGCTTTGCGGCCTGGCTGGGCGAGCGCATGGGCGACCAGGTCAGCCCGCTGCTGCAATGCACCGACCCGGCGCTGTTCTATCCGGAGCATGACGAGGAACTCGATGTACCGGAGGTGATTTTCGTCGGCAATTCGCGCGGCCAGCTGCGCGAGGTGGTGCAGTACGCGCTGGCCGGCGGGGTCGATCTGGCCGTGTACGGCGGCCTGTGGGAAGGCATCCTGCCGCCGCAGATGGTGCGCCAGACCTACATTCCCAACGCGCGCCTGCGGCATTACTATTCGGCCGCCAAAGTGGTGCTCAACGACCACTGGAGCGACATGCGCGACCAGGGATTCGTGTCGAACCGCCTGTTCGACGCCGGCGCCTGCGGCGCGACCATCGTCAGCGATGACATGCAAGCGTGCCGCGCGCTGTTCGGCGATGCTGTACATTACTACAACACGCCGGAAAATCTGGCGGCCGGGGTCGCCAGGCTACAGCGCGGCAAAGCAAAAACTGACAGGGGAGGCAAACGCTTGCGTGAACTGATCATCGCCAATCATACTTTCCAGCACCGCGTCGACGACATCTTGCAGGTCGTCGCACGGCTGGCCCCGGACACCGTCGCCGCCAGCGCGCCAGTTATCAGCGTGGAGGCCGCATGAGCGCCGTCCTGAACGCCGTCCCGCACGCCGAAACGGCGCCCCAGCCGCCGCTGCCGCCGGTCAAGCTGCGCTTCATGGCCGAGACCGACGAGACATTCTTGCCGATCTGCGAGCACCTGTGCCGCACCGTGCTCAGTCACGATGTCGCCCTGGACTGCGACCTGCTCGACGTCGGCTGCGGCTACGGCCGCCTGGCGTACGGATTGCGGCGCGCCGGATTTCGCGGCAGCTACCGCGGCTTTGATATTTTGTCCACGCAAGTCGACTGGCTCAAGCGCAACTTCGCGCAAGCCCACGACGCCGCCCGCTACGACTTCGACTTCGCCAACGTACACAACGCCCGCTACAATCCGGGCGGCCTGCCGTTCGAAGACATCAAGTTGCCTTATGCCGAGGCCAGCTTCGACTGCGTCACCTCGTTTTCGGTGTTTACGCACATGTACGAGGACGACATCCGCCACTACCTGCGCCGCATCGGCCCGCTGGTGCGCCCGGACGGCAAGTGGCTGGCCACCTTTTTCCGCCTGCCCGACGATTTTTCGCTGCTTGCCCAGCACCCGGCGATGCGCTACCGGCTGACCGAGCAGATTTCCCCGCACGCCTTCATCCACAACCCGGCAGAGCCGCTGCATGTGATCGCCTACAAGGAATCCTTCCTGCGCCAGGTATTCGCCGAGGAAGGCTGGAGCGTCGCATCGCACCACCCGGGCAGCTGGCTGGGCGACCCCAACGACGGCGAGTTCCAGGACTGGTTCGTGCTGCGCCGCCAGGGCGCGCCCGCGCAGGAACCGGAGCCGCCCGCACCAGCGGAAACGCTGGCGCCGCCTACGCCGGCTGCGCCCGCCTGCAACATCTGCGGCGGCAGCGCCTTCGGCCCCGGCCCGGCCGGGCGCCTGGCCAGCACCGGCGCGCCTCCCTGCTGCCAAAGCTGCGGCTCGCTGGAGCGCCAGCGCGTGGTACGCCACATGTTCCAGGCAATCCCGGTCGGCTTTCTCGACTGGCGCCGCAGCCTTCAGTTCAGCCCGGACCAGGCGCACAACCCGGCCTGGTTCCGCAGCCATGAAGTGTCGGTGTACGACGGCCCCGGCAGCCTCGACATCCAGGCCATCGCGCGCCCGGACGGCAGCTACGACTACCTCACCGTCAGCCACGTGCTCGAATGCATTGCGCGCGACCTGGCCGCCTTCGACGAGCTGCACCGCGTCCTGTCGCCGCGCGGGCTGCTGCACATCGGTTTCGGCGGCAGCGAGCTGCGCGCCGTGACCGAAGACTTCGACGTGCCGGTCGACCGCTACGCCAATGTACACCGCTACGGGCGCGACGTGTACCAGCGCTTCGGCTGCGCCGCCAAGGGGATCGGCATGCTGGCCGTGCAAGGCATCGACCCGGTCACCGGCGCTTCCGACGTGGCCCACCTGTTCGCCAAGGATGCGGCCGATATCGCGCGCGTGCGCGCCTGGCTGCTGGCCTGGGACCCGGCCCTGGTCATCGTCGATCAACAACTGCCATGATGCGCGAGCCGACGCCGGCCTGCCGACTCGCCGACGCGCACTGCAATCTGTGCGGGGCCGGCATGCGCGAGGCGCACGACGCGCTGTGCCCGGTGTGCGCCAGCAGCGCGCGCCAGAGGGTGATGCGCAGCGTCTTCCAGGCGCTCCCGCATGGCTTGCTGGCCTGGCGCACGCTGGCGCCCGCGCCCGCCCCGCACGGCCTCGATGAACGCTGGTTCGGCGGGCGCGCCACGAAGGCCGACCTGGCCCTCGCCGAGCCGGCGGACGTGGCCGACGCGTTCGACACGCTGCCGGCGCGCGGCGTCGTGTACGTTGGTGGCGATGGCGCCGTCCTGGCTGGGTTGCTGGCCTTGCACTGCGCACCCTGTTCGGTGATCGCCATGGACGTGGCCGACCCGGGCAGCCCGGCGCGCCTGGCCGCCAGCCTGCTGCTGCGCGATGGCGCCGACGCGGCGCGCTGGCTGCCGTATCTGCAGGCGCGCCACGGACAAGCCGCCGTGGCGGCGCGCGTGGTCGAGGACCCGTTCGCCCCGCTGCGCGCCGAACTGGCCTGCTGGGAAGCTGAACAACGCGCGTGCGGTTTGTGGTGGCGCGACGACGACCTGGTCGCCGACAGCCCCGCCCTGCGCCGCCTGGCCGCGCTCTCGCAGCGCCACGCCGCGCCGGTGCTGGTGGCGGTCATTCCCGCCCAGGCCGACGCCAGCCTGGCGCGCGCCACCGAAGACGGCATGCCGACCCTGGCGTTTTGCCAGCACGGCTGGAATCACACCAACCATGCGGCGCCGGACCAGCCCAACGGCGAATTCGGGGCGGCGCGCGAAGCGGCGGAGGCCGAAGCGGACCTGGTGCGCGGCAGCGAACGCATGCGCGAGCTGTTCGGCGAACGCTTCATGCCGGTCATGGTGCCGCCCTGGAACAAGCTGGCGCCGGCGCTGGCGGCGCGCCTGCCGGCGCTCGGCCTCTACGGCGTGTCGCAATACCTGTCCGAGCCGTACACCCCGGTCGATGGGCTGGTGCGCGTCGATACCCACCTCGACATCGTCGACTGGCGCAACGGCGCCGGCGTGCGCGAGCCGGCCGCGCTGGTCGAGCGCCTGGTGGCGATTTTGCAAATGCGCCGCACCGGCCAGTTGAGCGAGCCGGTCGGCATCCTCAGCCACCACCGCGTCATGCTTGATGGCACCTGGCGCTTCCTCGAGCGGCTGCTGGCCGTCACGGCCGACTTTTCCTGCGCGCGCTGGCTGCACCCGCGCGACGTATTTGACGAGACGACATCCATGATCCAAAAAGAAGCGCCATGCGCTGCCTGATCGTCGGCGCCGCCAAGACCGGCACCACGGCGCTGCTGTACGCGGTGGCGCAAGCGATGGGCGGCGAGCCGGTGATCCATTTCGAGGAGCGCATCGCCACCCTGCCGCCGCTGGCACCGCACACGGCGGCCAAGCTGCTGTTCGAACAGGAGCGCCCCGACGACATCGCCGCCTTCGGCGCCAGGTTCGAGCGCCGCATCCTGCTGGTGCGCGACCCGCGCGATAACCTCATCAGCCGGCTGCTGTACATGGTGGCGTCGTTCCGCGTCCAGATGGACGATGCCCCCTGGCTGCGCACCATCGCCGCGCTGCTGCAACGCAAACAGCAAGACCCGGCCTCGGTGGCCCTGCAAGCGTTTCCGCAACTGCGACCGCCATCGGTCTTGCTGGAACGCACCTGCGCCGCCAACCAGGCGCTGGCGGCGTTCGCCGCCGCCCACGGCGGCGACTGGTTCATCCTGCGCTACGAAGACCTGGTGGCGGGCCGGCTGGACGCCCTGTCGGCCTACCTCGGCCTTGCCGTGCGGGCCGACCCCAAGGTCGATCCGACTTACCAGCGCGTCACGCGCACCAAGGGCGCCGGCGACTGGCGCCACTGGTTTACCCGCGACGACGTGGCGCTTTACCGGCCGCTGCTGGAGCCCCTGATGGCCGCCCTCGGCTACGCCGACGACTGGACCCTGGCCGATCCGCCGCTGATCACCCCCGGGCACAGCTGGGTGTATTTCGAGCGCCTGGTGCGCGAACGACGCCAGTTCTTCGATTTAGCGCCGCTCACGCTGCCTACGCCCGGCCAGCATGGGCCGGCTATGCCTGTGCGCCTGGGCAAGGCGGACGTCGTCAACCGGCTGATCCGCCAATTCGGCTTCAAGCGCTATCTTGAATACCAAAAGTTCGACGCTTCCGGCTGTTTCGAGCAAGTCGCCTGCGACAGCAAGACCCAGGCCTATATTCCCGAACATAACTACCTCGACGGGGCCAACACCGAGCGCCTGCTGCGCACGGCGGCCACGGTGCCGCCGCACGACATCCTGGACCTGGCGCAACTGCTGGAACGGCACGCCGGGCAGCGCTTCGACATCATTTTCTACGACCCGGTGCATCTGCGTCCGGCGGTGGACGAGGCGCTACGCGCCTTGCCGGCGCTGCTCAATCCCGGCGGCGTGCTGGTGGTGCATGACTGCAATCCCGAACAGGAAGCCTGGACCAGCGCACAACGCAGCCCCGGCACCTGGTGCGGCGAAACCTACAAGGCCTTCGCCCTGCTGCGCCACCACAATCCGGGCTTGACCGCAACGGTGGACGAGGATTACGGGGTCGGCCTGATCTGGAACAATGGGCTGGCGCTCGCTTATCCGCTCGCCGATCTCAACTACCAGCAATTCGCGGCCCAGCGCACCTCCTACGCCGGCTTGATCAGCTACCATCAATTCCTGGCCAAAACGGCAGAGGGGAACATCGCCACCCTGTTCGCCGCGCCGGCCGTGCCCGCGCCGCTGCGCTTCCAGCCACGGCCCGCACCCGCGCCGCGCATGGCGAGCCAGCTGTTCTGGCGCGGGCCTGACGAGGATTTCAGCGAAGAGCAGGCGCTCAGCCTGCCGATCGTGCTCGATGGCAGCGAGCAGGTGCTGCACTTTACCTTTCCGCACGGCGTGGCCGGCATCGAGCGCCTGCGCTTCGACCCGGCCGACGGCATCCTGGCGCTGCGCCTGGCGTCGATCGAACTGATCAGCCCCAAGGGCGCGCTGATGTGGCGCTGGGACGCCGATGGGCATGCCGGCCAGGACTGGCGCGCCGTGCATTTTTGTGAGGTCGATGGCGCCAGCTTGCTGCTCACCACAGGCAGCGATCCGCAATTTCATCCGGCCTTGCCGGGCAGCGTGCGGAGCCAGCTTTGCGCCGGCTGCAGCCTGTCGGTGGTGATGGCGCCGCAACCGCCGCTGGTCGTCACGCTGCTGGCGGCGCTGGACGCAGCGCGCCAGGGAGCACGCGATGAGTGAGGCGTTGGCTGACGCGCTGCAAACCGCCGCGCACTGGAACGCGCCGCGGTCTCTGCCGCAGCGCACGCGCTGGTGGCAATCGAAGGCCATCGTGCGCCACATCAACCGCCGCATCGCCGGCGAGGAAAGCGACGGCACCGCTGGCGGCGACCTGGCGCTGCTGCGCGCGCAAAATGACGCAGCCCCCTTCGGGCGCGCCATCTCGGTCGGCTGCGGGACCGGCTACCACGAGCTGCAATTGCTCAAGGCCGGCGTGGTCGAGCACTTCGACCTGGTCGAAATCGCCGCCAGCCGGGTCGCGGCAATCCACGCCAGCGCCGCCGCCATGGGCTTGAGCGCGCGCATCTCGGTCAGCAGCGCCGATCCGTTCGCCGGCGCGGCGTCCGGGCAATACGACCTGGTGTACTGGCGCGACGCCTTGCACCACATGAATCCCACCCTCGACGCCGTCGCCTGGAGCCGGCGCGTGCTCCACACCGGCGGCCTGTTCTACATGCACGAATGCGTGGCGCCGAGCTACATGCAATGGAGCGATCACCAGCTCGACCTGGTTGAACGCGTGCGCCGGATGCTGCCGGCGCGCTACCTGGACGATCCGCACCAGCCGGGGCGCCTGATACCGTTGCGCAGGAGCCGCCCGACCGTGGCCGGCATGCGCGCGGCCGATCCGAGCGAGTGCGTCGACAGCGCCAACATCCTGCCCAGCGTGCGGGCGGTGTTTCCGAATGCGGCGCTGGTGCCGGCCGGCGGCATTGTCTACATGCTCGCGCTGAACGATATCCTGGCCAACCTGGACGAAGAGCGCGACGACGGCCTGCTGGCCGCCTTGCTGGCGATTGACGATCTCTACAGCGATGCGGGCGACTTCGTGTATGCGGTGGCGCATGCGCGCAAGCTCGATCCGGCCGCTGCCTACGCCTGATGGGTAACGTGGCGCTCGCGCAGCAGAAGCAGCAGCGACGCCAGCGCGTCCTCGACCGAGCCCCCGGCGGTGTCGAGCACCAGGTCGGGCGCGTCCGGCGCCTCGTAGGGCGAGGAGATACCGGTGAACTCGGCCAGCTGGCCGTCGCGCGCGCGCCGGTACAGGCCCTTGACGTCGCGCTCTTCGCACAGCGCGAGCGGGCACTGGCAAAAGACTTCGAGAAAAGCGCCGTCGGGAACCAGCGCCCGGACCCGTGCGCGGTCAGCGGCGAAGGGCGAGATAAAGGCGCCGATGACGATCATGCCGGCATCGGCGAACAAGGCCGCCAGTTCGCCGGCGCGGCGGATGTTTTCGCTGCGGGCGGCATCCGAAAAGCCAAGGTCGGCGCACAGGCCGCTGCGCAGCTGGTCGCCGTCGAGCACGTAGCTGCGGCAGTCCATCTCGAACAGGCGCCGCGCCAGCGCCTGGGCCACGGTCGACTTGCCGGCGCCGGACAGGCCGGTCAGCCACAACACGGCGCCACGGTGGCGGTTCTGGACGGCGCGTTCGGCGCGGGTGATGCTGGCGGCAGGTGTTGGAGGTGTTGGCATGGCGGGACTCGGCAAGAGGGGGTGAGCGAACTGGCGCGACGATATATTCACATAAACCGTGGCTGCGCGGCGGGTTTTCCTGACGCGCGCTGCGAATTTTTTCAGATGGGGGCGCATGGACACGCAATTGGCGCTTGAACGCATGCAAGCCCAGTCCACACCCGTGTGCAAGCTGTGCGGCGGCAAGGAGTTCGGCCCCGGCCCGGGCGGACGCCTCGGCAAAGACCAGCGCGGCCCGCACTGCCTCGCCTGCGGTTCGCTGGAACGGCAGCGCGTCGGCGCACGCGTGCTGCAAGAGCTGCACGGGGGCGACCTGGAGTGGCGGCGCGCCCTGCTGCTGGGAACCGAACATGGCGCCGATCCGCGCTGGTTCGCCCATTGCGACGCGGCGCCATCGGTTCGCGCCGGCAGCTTGCCGGACGCGCTGGCCGGCTACGGCGCCGGCAGTATCGATTTCATCGGCATGATCCACATGTTCGAATACCTGGACCGGGACCGCGAGGCCTTTGCCCGCTTGCTGCGCCTGCTATCGCCACGCGGCGTGCTGCAGGTCGGCTTCGCCGATCCGCACGCGCGGCCGTGGACCGCGATCCAGGTGGGGCCGCCGGGCAGCGTGCGGCGCTGGTACGGACGCGACCTGGGCCGGCATTTTCGCTGCGACGAACTGGGCGTCGAGATGCGCGTGCATGAAGCGGCCGACCCCGTCACCGGAATGGTGCTGCCGGTGCACATGTTCCACCACCAGCCATGAAAGCCTCGCCTCGATGACCGCCGACGACATCGCCAGCAAGAAAGACTACATCCGCCAGCGCGTCGAGGGCCTGGACAAGGCGCTGCTGCCGCTGGGCGACCCGGCCGGCAAGGACGTGCTGGTGTTTGGCTGCGGCCTGGGTAACGAAGTGCTGTGGAGCGCGCGGCGCGGGGCGCGCTCCGTGCTCGGCATCGACCTCGGCATCAGGACCCATGCGCCGCTCGACGAGCTGATGGCGGAAGAGGGCTTCGGCGATGTCTGTTACGCCATGCACGAATGCAATGTGCATGACCTGGCGCTCGACCATCCGGGCCGCTACGACCTGATCGTGTCGAACGGCGTGTTCGAGCATGTAAGCGACCTGAAAGGCGTGTTGAACGCGCTGCGCCCATTGCTGCGGCCCGGCGGGCGGATGGCGATCTACGCTGACGGGCTGTGGTTTTCGGCCATCGGCGGCCATCTGGGCAAATGCAACTGGGAGCACCTGTGGATGGCGCCGCACGAGATCAAGGAGCAGTTCCCGGAGCGCTGGGCCGCGTATACCCGCAACCTGAACCGCATGACGGCGGTGGACTTTTTGCAGGCGCTGCGCGACGTGGGCGCGCTGGTGCTGCAGTTCAACGTGCGCAGCGACCCCTATTTGCGCAATGCGGCGCCGCTGATGGAGGCGATCCGCGCGCGCCAGCAAGTCTCGCCGACCGACATGTCGATTACCTCGGTCGGCTGCGAGATCTGCTTTCTCGAGCATCTGTGATCGTGCAAATGTTAAACAATTCCATTCCCGTCGCGCCGCATTTCACATAAAATCGGCATGTCGACTTGCCGACCTTTGAGGGACACTCCATGATTCTTGTCACCGGTGGCGCCGGCTTTATCGGATCCAATTTCATCCTCGACTGGCTGGCCCACAGCGACGAGCCGGTGATCAATCTCGACCAACTGACCTATGCGGGCAACCTGGATAACCTGGCGCCGCTCAGGGACGATGCGCGCCATGTATTCGTGCGCGGCGATATCGGCGAGCGCGCGCTGGTATCGGGACTGCTCGCCAGGCACCGCCCGCGCGCCATCATCCATTTTGCCGCCGAAAGCCATGTGGACCGCTCGATCGACGCGCCCGGCCAATTCATCGCCACCAATATCAACGGCACGTTTGCGCTGCTGGAGGCGGCGCGCGCGTATTGGCAGGAACTCGATGGCGTCGACAAAAGCGCGTTTCGCTTCCTGCACGTCTCGACCGATGAAGTGTACGGCACCCTGGGGCCGTTGGAGCCGGCATTTACCGAGCAATCGGCCTACGCGCCGAACAGCCCGTATGCGGCGTCCAAGGCGGCCTCGGACCATCTGGTGCGGGCCTGTTATCACACCTACGGCTTGCCGACCCTGACCAGCAATTGCTCGAACAATTACGGGCCGCGCCAGTTCCCCGAAAAGCTCATTCCGCTGATGATCGCCAATGCGCTGGCCGGCAAAGCGCTGCCCGTGTACGGCGACGGCCGCCAGATCCGCGACTGGCTGTACGTGGGCGACCATTGCGCGGCGCTGCGCCGCATTCTCGACGCCGGCCGTCCGGGCCAGGTCTATAACGTGGGGGGACAAAACGAAATGAGCAATATCGACGTGGTGCATACGCTGTGCGACCTGCTCGACGCCGCGGCGCCGGCGGCCGGGTCGTACCGCGGCCAGATTGCGCATGTGACCGACCGCGCCGGCCATGACCGCCGTTATGCGGTCGATGCGGGCAAGCTGCAGCGCGAACTGGGCTGGGCGCCGGCCGAGGATTTTGCCAGCGGGCTGGCGCGCACGGTGCGCTGGTACCTGGCCAACCGCGACTGGGCGGCGGCGATAGCCTCGGGCGCGTATCGGGATGTGCATTGGACGGCGGGAGTGGCGCCATGAGCGCCGCACGCAAGGGCATCATCCTGGCCGGTGGTTCCGGCTCGCGCCTGTACCCGGTCACCACCAGCATCTCCAAGCAATTGCTGCCGGTGTACGACAAGCCGATGATTTACTACCCGCTCACCACGCTGATGCTGGCCGGGATCCGCGATATCCTGATCATTTCGACCCCGCAGGACACGCCGCGTTTTCGCGAATTGCTGGGCGACGGCAGCGCCTGGGGCATCAACCTTCAATATGCAGTGCAGCCTTCGCCGGATGGCCTGGCGCAGGCTTTCATCATCGGGCGCGAGTTTGTGGGCAACCGGCCGTCGGCGCTGATTTTGGGCGACAATATCTATTATGGGCACGAACTCGATAACAAGCTGAAAAAGGCCGACGACCATCACGACGGCGCCACCGTGTTCGCCTATCACGTGCTCGACCCGGAACGCTACGGCGTGGTCGAATTCGGCGACGGGCAGAATGCGCTGTCGATCGAAGAAAAACCCAAGGTGCCGAAGTCGAATTACGCGGTGACCGGGCTGTATTTCTACGACCGCCAGGTGTGCGACATCGCGGCCGACATCCGCCCGTCGGCGCGCGGCGAGCTCGAAATCACCGACGTCAATCGCGCCTACCTGGCCGCCGGCCAGTTGCACGTGGAAGTGATGGGACGCGGCATGGCCTGGCTCGACACGGGAACGCATGAATCGCTGCTCGACGCCTCGCAATTCATCGCCACCATCGAAAAGCGCCAGGGCTTGAAAATCGCGGTACCGGAAGAAGTCGCGTACCGCAAGGGCTTCATCGGCGCCGAAGAACTGGAAGCGCTGGCGCGGCCGATCAAGGATAACGCCTACGGCAAATACCTGCTGCGGGTCTTGTACGACCAGATTTTCTGAGGCAGGCCCCGGTTTTGTCGACCAAGGAAGGTCCATTCAACGCTACTGTTACTTTTTCGACGTCTTAAAAATTCAATCTTTCAAGGGCCCTTGCTTGCGGCAGAATGGACCCCAACAGCCAAGCCATAGCGAGGATTAACCATGCGAGATCAGGGCAAAGCACAGGCGCGCAATCCGGTGGACTCCGCCATGGAAGCGTGGCGCGATGATCTCCTCCCCCTGGTGCTGCTGGCGGCACTGGGAAGCGGCTTGCTGGTCGTGCTGGGAGGCTCGATATTGAATCCCCACTACCACCTGGCGCCGGCGCTCATGTGGAGCCTCGGCTTCTGCGCCAGTGGCATGCTGCTGGGTTTTTTGTTCGGCATTCCGCGCACCCTGCCAGCGGGCGCGGTCAAGCTGGCGGCCGAAACGATGGCTACCGGCGATGGTTCCGGCGCCGGCAAACCGGGTTCCCGCCGCGACACAGGTACACCGAGCCCGCCCGCTCCCAATGAAATCAATTCAAACCTGGTCGAGGTATCGGACTGGCTTACCAAAATTATCGTTGGCGTCGGCCTGGTGGAACTGAAAAATCTTCCGCGCGCCGCGTACAGCGTGGCGGAATTCATCGCTCCGGGCCTGGCAATCGCCAACGATGTCGCGCTCCCTATTGCGGGCGGCATCATGATGTATTTCTCGGTGCTCGGCTTCCTGATCGGCTATCTGCTCACGCGCATTTACCTCGCCATTATCATCAAGCGCGCCGACAATCTGGTCATCATTCAAAACGACCAGGTCCGCCTGGCTGCGGGAACGGAAATCGAGGTTCATTTCCTGAGCAAGCTGCAGCAAACCGCCATCGACGACCTACAGGAGATCGTCGGCAAACTGGTCCTGGCCACGCCCAAAAATCTCGCCGTGGCCACCACGGTGCCTCCCGCCCCGAGTCCATTCAATAAATCAAGACAGCGGCGCATTTTATGGGTCGACGATGTACCGACCAACAATACCCTGCTCGTGGAGCAATTCAAGCTGATCGAGACCGAGGTCGAGCAGGTCACCACCACTGACGCTGCCCTGGCCCGAATCAGCCAGGAAAAATTCGATCTCGTGATCACGGATATGGCGCGACTCGAAGATGGACGGCGCGTGCAGGATGCCGGCCTGATTCTGATACGGGAAGCCATGAAGCTGCGTCCCGAACTGCAAATCGTGGTGTATTGCAGCAGGGGCATGGCGGCCATGCACGGCAAGGCCGCCGAGCAGGCCGGGGCGCGCTTGGTCACCAGCTCCGGCACTGCCTTGCTGGCGGTGGTCCGGCCCATCCTGGACGCGGCCACGCTCGCCGAACCGCCGCGCTAGGAGTCAGCGCGGCAGAAGCCATCTGGGCAAACGGCACTTGCCCGTCTATAATGCCCGCATGAGCACCCTGGCAAAGCGACAAACACTGCACCTCTGGATCGCCTTCCTGGCCATCCTGTTCAGTGCCTTCGCGCCCGCCATCGGCAGCGCCGCCATGGCGTCTGTAACGATGGAAGTGTGTACCAGCGAGGGCGTCAGGCTGATCGACGTCGCCGCCAGCGACGGCGACACCTCCGGCCCGGGCCATCACGCCATGCAGCACTGCGCGTTCTGCACCACCCACGCCGGCTCGTACCTGCCGCCGGCGCCGCCCACGGGCATGCTGATCGTCGCGACCGGCCGCACTTCCTACCCATCGCTGTTCTACCGTGCGCCGGCACCGCTGCACGCCTGGTCGTCGGCCAACCCGCGCGCCCCTCCCCTCCTCGCCTGACCGTCCGTACCAGTCTGGCCACCGGCTTGCCGGGGCCTTGTGCCGCCATCCGCGCGGCTGCGAACCTGTTTGACGAGGATGTATCTTGACACCGACCCCTGTCGCTTCAGCGACCACGCTCGCCATCGCGCTGCGCACGCTGCGCTGCTTTAACGCCGCCGCCTTCAGCGCGCTGGCCTTTTTCTACTTCGCATCGTATTGCCTGCCTGCGGCCCCCTTCTTCGCACTGCAACTCGTGCCGGCCGCCGCCACGCACTTGAACACAGCATCACTTTCCGCCAGCAAGGACGCACCATGAACCACCTCCACATTCCCGTCTTCCTGGCCCTGGCCGGCGCCGCCGCTGGCAACGCCGGCGCCCAGAACACGCTTGAAAACACCACCGAACCGCGCATGCGGGTGATCGTCTCGGCCATCGGCGAAGGCTGGCGCGCACCGCAGAACGGCTCCGGCGACGCCGCCTCGCTGCTGGGCGCCACCCCCGGCTATAGCGTGGCCCAGGGCGGCGGCGTGTCCGGCCTGCCCTTTGTCAATGGCCTGGGCGACGACCGCCTGAAAATCCGCATCGACGGCATGGAAATCACTTCCGCCTGCGCCAACCACATGAATGCGCCGCTGTCGTACATCGACCCCACCCAGGTCGGCCATATCGAGGTGCTGGCGGGGGTCACGCCGGTCAGCGCCGGCGGCGACAGCATCGGCGGCACCCTGACCGTCAAGTCGGCCGCGCCGGTGTTCGGCGCCGATGGCGAGCGCCTCGTCACCAGCGGCAAACTGTCCCTGAGCGGGCGCAGCAACGGCGCGGCAGTCAACGCCGGCGTCTCGGCCAACGTGGCGAACGAGCGCATGAGCTTCGGCTACAGCGTTGCGCAAGCGCGCGGGCACAGCTACGACGATGGCGACGGCCAGCGCGTCCTTGGCAGCATGTACCGCAGCACCAACCAGTCGGCCGTGCTGGCCCTGCGCGGCGACGGCCAGCGCCTGACGCTGCGCGCCGGCGTGCAGCGCATTCCCTACCAGGGCTTCCCCAACCAGTACATGGACATGACCGGCAACGACGCCACCTTCGCCAACCTGAACTGGCTGTCGACCTTCGGCTGGGGCGAGCTCGACGCCAGCGCTTACTGGCAATCGACCAGGCACGAGATGGGCTTCTTCACACCCGAGCGGCCCGGCACCATGCCGATGCTGACCGATGGCCGCAATGCCGGCTATGCACTCAAGATCACGCTCCCGGCGGGCGACGCCAGCACCGTGCGCCTGGGGCAGGAACTGCACACGTTCAGGCTGGACGACTTCTGGCCCGCCGTTCCCGGTTCGATGATGATGGGACCGCAAACCTATGTGAACATCAACGATGGCCGGCGCGACCGCATCGCGCTGTACGGCGAAGCCGAAACCCGCCATGGCGGGCGCTGGACCTCGCTCTTCGGCGCGCGCTGGGAATCGGTGCGCATGGACGCCGGCGCGGTCCAGCCGTATGCGAGCAACATGATGAACGCGGCCGACGCGGCGGCGGCGCAAGCATTCAACGCGCGCGCGCGGCGCCAGCGCGACGGCAACCTGGACCTGACCGCGCTGGCGCGCTTCGCGGCCGACGCCAACACCACCTACGAGCTGGCGGCGGCGCGCAAGACGCGCTCGCCCAACCTGTACGAGCGCTATTCGTGGGGACGCGGCACGATGGCGATGACCATGACCAACTGGTTCGGCGATGGCAACGGCTATGTCGGCAACATCGACCTCAAGCCGGAAACCGCCACCACCCTGGCCTTGACCGCGCACTGGCACGGCGGCGGGGCGGACGGCTGGTTCGTCAAGCTCAACCCGTACTACAACCGGGTCAGCGACTATATCGATGTCGATACGCTGGGCCAGTTCAACCCGTACAGGAGCAAGATCGCGCAAGGCGCCCTGCTGCGCTTCGCCAATCATGACGCCAGGCTGTATGGCGCCAACCTGTCGTGGCGCATGCCGCTGCCGGCCTCGCTGGCGTTCACGGGCAATGCGGCCTACACGCGCGGCAAGCGCGCCGATGGCGGCGACCTGTATCACATCTCGCCGCCCAACGCCCTGCTGGCGCTCGACTACAGCCACGGTCCGTGGAGCGGCCAGGTCGAGACCAGGCTGGTGGCGCACAAGGACCATGCCGATGCCCGCCGGCTGGAGCCGCACACGGCGGGCTACGCGCTGCTCAACGCCCGCGCCGTCTACCAGTTGCGCAAGAACGTGCGCCTGTCGGCCGGCGTGAGCAACCTGCTGGACAAGCAGTATGCCGACCCGCTGGGCGGCGTGTACCTGTCGGGCCTGGCCGCGCAGCGCGGGGCCTTGCAAGCCTTGCCCGGTTACGGCCGCTCGGTGGAACTGGGGCTGACCATCGGTTTCTGATCCGATGCCGGTGCCGCAGCGCGGGCTGCTCAGGCAAGGTCCGCGTACCACTGCGCGTAAGGCGTGTTGGCGGCCATGCACCGGTTGAAATCGGGTGTACCGTCGGTCCACCACACCGGCCCCCGCTCGCCCAGGGCGCGCTTGGCCGTGTCGACCGCCGCGCGGGCGTAGCGTTCGGCGTCGGCATCGCCCGATTTTTTGGCGGCGCCGACCTGCCTGCGCGCCGTCATGAGCTGGTCGACCAGTGCTTGCCGTTCATCCGGCGCAAGAGCGGGATTACTGGTGCGCCACAGGCGGCCAGACACGACAGAATAGCGCCCGTCGGGCGTGGTGGGATATTTTTCAGCGGCCGGCATGGATTGGCTCACCCACCGGCTGGCGCCACGCCGGGAAGGTAGGCGGTCAAGAACTCGGCCGGCATGCGGCGCACCTTGCCGCTGCTGATTTCAATGCAGACCAGGTCCCAGCGCCCTCGCAGCACGGTGACGCCATCGCGCGCGCGGATCAGTTGAAAACGGCGTTCCATCGCGATCTTGCCGTCGCCACCGCTCAGCCACGTGGCCAGGCTCAGGGACTCGCCCACCACGGTCGGCAGCAGATAGTCGTACTCGCCGCGCCGGATCGCCATGCCCCGGTCGAGGCGGCGGTAGTCGTCCAGGTTCAGGCCAAGCTGCTCCGAGTGCGCCCAGCCGATCTGTTCGCACCATTGCACATACACGGCATTGTTGGTGTGATCGAGTCCGTCGATATCGCCCGGCTGCGGCGTGATCGCCTGCACAAACGGGTTTGCATAGTCCCAGTCCAAAACAGTCCCTTTTCAAAAGGGGACCTCAAAAAACCTACTGCGCAGCGCTTCTCGAACGAAGCTTGCGCCGCTCGCGACGGTTTTTCGAGGTCCCCAAAAAATGTGCGCGCTGTGGCGTGAATCAGCCGAAGCGCGCCTGGTAGTCGCTCGGCACCACGCCCAGTTGCGCGGCGAAGGCCCGTCGCAGATTGTACTCGCTGCCGAAGCCGCTCTGGCTGGCGGCGCGCTTGACTGTCATGCCGGGGCGTTCGAGCAGGCCGCAGGCGGCCTCCATGCGCAGCCGCAGCAGCAGCTGGGCCGGCGACAGGCCGGCCGCCTGGCGCAGTTGGCGGTGCAAGGTGCGCACCGACAGCGCACACGCCGCCGCCATCTGTTCGACGTCGATCCGCTGGCGCAGGCGCGGGCGCAGCCAGTCGGTCAGCTGGGCATGCACGTCTTGCGGATCGGCCTGCGCCAGCAGTTGGGAGCTGAACTGGCGCGGCGCCGTTCCGGGTGTACACCATCGGCGCCACGACTGCGATGCTGCGCGCCCGGGCCGGCCTGAGCGTGCTGCCGGAAGCCGATTTTGCCGGCGCCGGCGACATCGATGTGCTGATCGTGCCGGGCGGCGTGGTGACCAAGGAACTGGCCAAGCCCGACGTCATCGCCTGGATCGCCGCCACCGCCGGCAAGGCGGAATTGACGGCGTCGGTCTGCACCGGCGCCATCCTGCTGGCGCAGGCGGGGCTGCTCGACGGGCAGGAGGCAAGCACCCATTGGGCGGACGTGGAGGAGTTGCGCACGTCCTTCCCGCTGGTGCGGGTGCGCGAACAGCGGCGCTGGATCGACAATGGCGCCATCGTCACCTCGGGCGGCATTTCGGCCGGCATCGACATGTCGCTGCATCTGGTCGAACGGCTGGCGGGGCGCGAACTGGCGCTGCGCACCGCGCACCTGATGGAATACGAGTGGAACGAGCGATGAGGGGGCGAAAATGCGTATCGTGCGCAGCAAGGATTACCTCGGCGCGCGCGCCTGGGACGCGCAGCTGATCGCCGCCATGGACAAGGCCACCGTGCGCCTGCACTGGAGCGACCAGCCCTACCCCTGGCACGTCAACGACGGCCAGGAGGTATTCGCGGTGCTCGACGGCGAAGTGGCGATGCACTACCGCGACGACGGGCGCGAGCTGGTGGCGCATTTGTGCGCCGGCGACATCTTCTACGCCGCCGAGGGCGACGCCCACAGCGCGCATCCGCTGGGACAGGCGCGCATCCTGGTCATCGAGCGCGCCGGCAGCGTGTAGCGTCCACGCTCGGCACGTCCGGGCGGCGCCGCTCAGGCCAGTCGCTTGACCAGCACGGCGGCCGCTTCGGCCGACGAGGCCGGGTTCTGGCCGGTAATCAGCAGGCCGTCGGTGAGCACGTACGAGCCCCAGTCGGCGCCCTTGGAATACACGCCGCCGTTAGCCTTGAGCATGTCTTCAACCAGGAACGGCACCACCTCGGTCAATCCCACGCCGTCTTCTTCCGTATTGGTGAAGCCGGTGACCTGCTTGCCTTCGACCAGCGGACGGCCGGCCGCGGTTTTGACGTCGCGCAGCACGCCCGGCGCATGGCAGACCAGCGCGACCGGCTTGTTGGCCGCGATGAAGGCGTCGATCAGGGCGATCGAGTGCTGGTCGTTCGCCAGGTCCCACAGCGGGCCGTGGCCGCCTGGATAAAACACCGCGTCGAAGTCGGCTTGCTGCACACTGTCGAGACGCACGGTGGCGGCCAGTTGGGCCGTCGCTTCCACGTCGGCCTCGAAACGGTGCGTCGCTTCGGTCTGGGAAGCCGGTTCGTTGCTCTTCGGGTCGAGCGGCGGCTGGCCGCCTGCCGGCGACGCGAGCACCATCTCGACGCCGGCATCCTTGAAGATGTAATACGGGGCGGCCAATTCTTCCAGCCAGAAGCCGGTTTTGCGGCCAGTGTTGCCAAGTTCGCTATGCGAGGTCAGTACGATCAGAACTTTCATGGTATTTCTCCTAAATAGATCATCAATGAAAACGAGTAGACCAGTCGTCTATTCGCAGGGCAAAAAATTGGCGGGCGAACCGCCGGCAAGGCAAACTCCCCTTACTCCGGGGAGAGATGTAATAGTTGACGCGTGCTCGACAGCGCCCAGTCGAACGGCTGGGTGTCGCGGCCAATTTTCACCATGATGCTCGCGCCCAGCCACAGCTGGTACAGGCTGTGGGCGGTGGTCTCGACATCGCTGTCGATCGCCAGCGACCCTTCGGCCACGCCGGCCTCGATGGCGCCGGCCAGCCTGGCGACGATGCCGGCCGTGCCGCGCTTGAGGGACAGGCGCATTGCCTCGGACAAGTCGGCCACTTCGGCGCCCAGCTTCACGGCCAGGCATTTTCCCTGGCATTCGAAGGACGTTTGCGCCGCCTGCCAGCTTTTCCAGTAATTCATCAGGCGTTGGGCCATGTCGAGGCCGGGCTGGCTGAAGGTGGCGTCGATTTGCGCCAGGTAGTCTTCAAAATAGGCTTCGAGCATGGCTTCCCCGAACGCATCCTTGGAACCGAAGTAATGGTAAAAGGAGCCTTTCGGCACCCCGGCAGCGAGCAGGATCTCGTTCAGGCCGACCGCCGAAAACCCTTTCGCGGCCATGATGCGCTGGCCGGTGGAAAGGATGTTTCCGCGAACATCGGCGCTGTCGGATGGTGTTCTTGTGTTCATGGGTGTACTATAACCTAGATTAGACCGGTCGTCTAGGACCCTGTAACCCGATGCGGGGCAGCGCGTCATGCTCCTGCCTGCTCTGGCGACAGGAGCATGAGCGCAAGCGGTCGCGGCGCGCTCTACTGGCCGGTCTGGGTCAGCACCATGGTCCAGCGCTGGCCGTCAACAACAATCAAGACCTCGAACGGCAGCGCGCCAGCCGGTGCGGCGGACACATCGAAGCTCTGGGTCTGCGCGTTGTAAGCCAGCCAGCCCGGCAACGGCGAGGCGTCGGTGCGGGTGACCTGCACCGACACGCCGCCGACCGCCATCGCAGCGCTCAACTGTTTCGGCAAGGCGATGCTGAAGCGTTCGCCGCTGGCGATGATTTCCTTGGGAATACCTACCGCCACCAGGCCGGCGACCTGCTTCGAGGAGGCCCGCACCAGCGACACGGTGATGGCTTCTTTCGCTTGCGCACCGAGGCCCCGCTGCGCACCCGTCCCAGGCACGGGCGGCGGGATGGTCAGTTGCAACGGCGACGCTGCCCTGGTAACGACCGGGGGGACGGGCGCAATCACGGGCAACTGCGGCAACACGAGTTCGGCAACTTCCACTGGCGGCGTTGGCGTTGGCGTTGGCGTTGGCGTTGGCGGCGGCGGGGGATGGGGAGCCGGCGGCGCCGGCGGGGGCGGAGGGGGGGGGGGCGGGGGCGGGGTGGGCGCCGGCGTGGGGCGCGGGGCATAGTGGG